>JBAQER010000240.1:0-23342 GCA_049286845.1 Bradyrhizobium sp. | reverse complement strand
GGCCGCCAAAGGCGGCCTACGCTCCCCCGCAAGCGGGAGAGGTCAAGAACGCGCCTCAGCTCTTCTGCTTGGCGATGATCTTGTCCTTGATGCCGTTATAGGTCTTCTCGGGCAGGATCTTCTTCTGCACCAGCTCGTCCTTGCCCTTGTAGGGCCGGCCCTTGATGATCGCAGCCGAATAGGCCTTGCCGACACCCGGGAGCGCGTCGAGCTGTTCGGCGGTCGCGGAATTGATGTCGAGCAGTTCGACCTTGGGAGCCGGCGCCATCTTCGATTCGGCGGCAGGCGCTTTCGGCGCGGGAGCCATTTTACTGTCGGATTTGGCGGCGGGCTGGGTGGCCTGGGCCATGACCGGCGTAGCCGTCAGCAAACCAAGGGTGAGTGCAGTTGCAGCAAGTGAAGCAAGCGTGAAATGACGCATTGGGTGTCCCTCCAAGGACGGTTTAAGTAACGCCATCAAGCTAGCTTCGAATTCGTGGCGGCGCCATGGCCGCCAAATGAACGGCAGATAAAAGCGAAGATATATTTGGGGCTCCGTCATTCCGGGGCGCGAGTGAAACGAGCGAACCCGGAATCTCGAGATTCCGGGTTCATCGCTGCGCGATGCCCCGGAATGACGACTACGTCGTTACTTCAGCGCCTTGTCGATCTCGGCCCTGAGCACGCTGTCGAAATTCGCCGGGGTCACCGGGCCGACCATCTTGTAGACGATGGTGCCGTCGCGTCCGACCACGAAGGTTTCCGGCACGCCATAGACGCCCCATTCGATCGAGGCGCGGCCGTTGCCGTCGACGCCGACAATGCCGAACGGATTGCCGTAGCGGCCGAGGAAGCGCCGGGCGTTGTCGGGCGCGTCCTTGTAGTTGATGCCGACGAGCTGCAGCCGTTTGTCCTTGCCGAGTTCGGTCAAGAGCGGCGCCTCGTCGTGGCACGGCACGCACCATGAGGCCCAGACGTTGACGACGCTGACCTTGCCCTTGAAGGCGGCGGGATCGAGTCCGGGCACCTGGACGCCATTATGGACCAGGCCCTGCAGCGGCGGCAGCGCGGTTTGCGGCGCCGGGCGGCCGATCAGGGCGGAGGGGATTTTCGAGGGATCGCCGCCATACAGCCGCAGCAGGAACAGGCCGGCGAGCGCCATGAAGGCGACGAGCGGTAGCGCCACCAGCCAGCGCCGGCTTCGCGGCGATCCGTCCAAGGACCGGGGCTCGCTCATCAGATCTCCGTCGCGCCGCGCCCGGAGCGCCGGGTGATGCCGCTGGCTTCGAGCTCGCGCAGCCGTGCCTTCTGGCGGCGATAATCGACCGCGATCCAGACGATCAGGACCAGCACCACGGCTGTCGCCAGCACGTAGGATGTCACGACGAAGGAGGCGTAGGGACCGAGCGACATCGGGTTCACGCTGAACGCTGGCTGGCTTGCATCATCTGCAAGCTGCGCACCCGGCGGCGCAGGATTTCGTTGCGCATCGCCGCCAGATGCAGCGTGACGAACAACAGCGAAAACGCCACCGCCATCACCAGCAGCGGAACCAGAAAGGCACGGTCGAGCGCGGATCCCCCCATCCGCATCACCGACGCCGGCTGATGCAGCGTGTTCCACCAGTCGACCGAGAATTTGATGATCGGCAGGTTGAGGGCGCCGACCAGCGTCAGGATCGCGGCGGCGCGCGCCGCGCGTGACGGATCTTCCACCGCGCGCCACAGCGCGATCAGGCCGAGATACATCAAAAACAGGATCAGCACCGAGGTCAGTCGCGCATCCCATTCCCAATAGGTGCCCCACATCGGCCGCCCCCACAGCGAACCCGTGACCAGCGCCAGGAAGGTAAAGGCGGCGCCGATAGGTGCTGCGGCCTTGGCGGCGACATCAGCCAGCGGATGCCGCCACACCAGCGTGCCCAGCGCGGCCAAGCTCATCACGCCCCAGACGAACATCGACAGCCAGGCGTTCGGCACATGCACGAACATGATCTTCACGGTGGAGCCCTGCTGGTAGTCGTCGGGCGCCATCGCCGATTGATAGAGGCCGACCAGCAGCAGGATCGCGGTCAAAGCCGCGAGCCATGGCAAGACGCGCGCGGTCAGCGTCAGGAATTTCGTCGGGTTGGCGAGGTCGATCAGCGTCATGGCATCCCTGATAATCGCCGCGGGTGCGGCGGGCAACGTGACTTCCTTTGTGTCATTTAGCCTCTGCGAGAGTTGATCGGTGTCAATTGGGGCTTAGTCGAGGCCGTGCCGGAGGCTAGCGGCGGCAGCAAATGGTCCGATCACGAGGCTGACGAGCGAGAGCGCGCACAGGATCGAAAACGGCGTTCCGAACGACAATGGCCCGGTAATCGCGGCTTGCGAAGCGGAGACGCCGAAGATCAGCACCGGGATCGATAGCGGCAGCACCAGCACCGCCAGCAGCAATCCGCCGCGATGCAATGTCACGGCGAGCGCCGCGCCAATCATGCCCGTAAAGGTCAATGCCGGGGTTCCCGCCAAAAGCGTCAGCGCGACGGCTGAGGTCGCGGTCGCATCGAGATTCAGCAACAGGCCGAGCACCGGGGTTGCGACGATCAGCGGCAATCCCGCGGCCAGCCAATGGGCCAGCGCCTTTGCGGCGCAGGTCAGTTCCAGCGGCGTCCGGCTCATCACGATCAGGTCGAGCGAGCCGTCCTCATGGTCGGCCATGAACAGCCGGTCGAGGGTGAGCAGGCTGGCGAGCAGTGCGCCGAGCCAGAGAATCGCTGGCCCCAGCCGCGTCAGCAGCGCAAGGTCGGGCCCGACCGCAAAGGGCATCAGCACCACCACGGTGAGGAAAAACAGCACGCCGATCAGCGCCCCGCCGCCGACCCGCAGCGCGATCCTGATGTCCCGTCGAATCAGGGCGGCCAGCGCGGTCATGAGGCGGCTCCGATCCGCAGTTCGCGGGCGGCAATTCCCAGCGGCGCGTGGGTGGCGGCGATGATCAGGCCGCCGCGGGCGAGATGGTCCGCCATCAGGGCGGCGAACATGGCCTGCCCGGCGGTATCGAGCGCGTTGGTCGGCTCATCCAGCAGCCAGATCGGCCGCCTTGCGGCGAGCAGACGGGCGATCGAGAGCCGCCGCCGTTGTCCGGCCGAGAGGAATGCCGCCGGCAGGTGGGCGGCATGATCGAGCCCGACCGCGGCAAGGCTTTCAGCGATGGGGAAGGCCTCGCCGCCGAAGAAATCGCGCCAGAAGGCGAGGTTTTCCACCACGCTGAGGGCAGGCTTCAGGGCGTCGCGGTGGCCGAGATAGTGGGCCTGTTCGGGCAGGGTCAGTTCCCCTTCGCCCCCCTCGAGGCCGATCGACCCGCCCGCAGCCGCCAAGAGGCCCGCGATCAGCCGTAACAGCGAGGTTTTGCCGGAGCCGTTGGGGCCGATAACGGCCAGGGCCTCGCCCGCGGACGCCTCGAAATCGAGACCCGAGAATACCTCCCGGCCGCCCCGCACACACCTGACGCCCCGTCCCGAGAGCCGCATTTTGCCCTTTCACAGCCCTTTGGAAACTATCGGTACCGTATCGGAATTTGTGGGTACCGCGATGCTGCAGCACGATTGCCGGTGTGGCGGTGCCCCTGGAAAGATTCTATAAGCCGGAACTTGATGCAGCACACAATCCGCCGCTGCAAGCCATCAGGCCCAGCCTCTCCGACGGTGTTTAAATACCCTTGCCGGGTATAACTGACAATTGGGATTGCCTCACATGACCTCGCTCGACAGCTTCAAATGCCAAAAGACCCTCAAGGTCGGCGCCAAGACCTACGTCTATTACAGCCTGCCCGCCGCCGAGAAAAACGGTCTGAAGGGAATCTCCAAGCTGCCCTATTCCATGAAGGTGCTGCTGGAGAACCTGCTGCGCAATGAAGACGACCGCACCGTCAAGAAGGCCGACATTCAGGCGGTCGCGAAGTGGCTGAAGAAGCGCGCGCTCGAGCATGAAATCGCATTCCGCCCGGCGCGCGTGCTGATGCAGGATTTCACCGGCGTGCCGGCGGTGGTCGATCTCGCCGCGATGCGCAACGCCATGCAGGCGCTCGGCGGTGACGCCGAAAAGATCAATCCGCTGGTGCCGGTCGATCTCGTCATCGACCACTCCGTGATCGTGAACTTCTTCGGCGACAACAAGGCGTTCGGCAAGAACGTGACCGAGGAATACAAGCAGAACCAGGAGCGCTACGAGTTCCTGAAATGGGGCCAGAAGGCGTTTTCGAATTTCTCCGTGGTGCCGCCCGGCACCGGCATCTGCCATCAGGTCAATCTCGAATACCTCGCCCAGACGGTGTGGACCAAGAAGGAGAAGATGACCGTCGGCAAGAAGAAGGGCACCTTCGAGGTCGCCTATCCGGATTCGCTGGTCGGCACCGATTCGCACACCACCATGGTCAACGGCCTCGCCGTGCTGGGCTGGGGCGTCGGCGGTATCGAGGCGGAAGCCTGCATGCTCGGCCAGCCGCTGTCGATGCTGCTGCCGGAAGTGGTCGGCTTCAAGCTCAAGGGTCAGCTCAAGGAAGGCGTCACCGCCACCGACCTGGTGCTGACGGTCACGCAGATGCTGCGCAAGCAGGGCGTGGTCGGCAAGTTCGTCGAGTTCTTCGGCCCCGGCCTCGATCATCTCTCGGTCGCGGACAAGGCGACCATCGGCAACATGGCGCCGGAATACGGCGCGACCTGCGGCTTCTTCCCGGTCGACGCCGCGACCATCGATTATCTCAAGACCTCGGGCCGCAAGTCCGACCGCGTTGCGCTGGTTGCGGCTTACGCCAAGGCGCAGGGCCTGTTCCGCACCGCCAAATCGGCGGACCCGGTATTCACGACGACCCTGACGCTCGATCTTGCCGACGTCGTGCCGTCGATGGCCGGACCGAAGCGTCCCGAAGGCCGCGTCGCGCTGCCCGCGGTCGCCGAAGGGTTCGCCGCTGCCATGACCAGCGAATACAAGAAGGCCGCGGATTCTGCGACGCGCTACCCGGTCGAGAACCGCAATTTCGATCTCGGCCATGGCGACGTCGTGATCGCCGCGATCACCTCCTGCACCAACACCTCCAATCCGAGCGTGCTGATCGGCGCCGGCCTGCTGGCGCGCAACGCCGCCGCCAAGGGCCTGAAGGCGAAGCCCTGGGTCAAGACCTCGCTGGCGCCCGGCAGCCAGGTGGTCGCGGAATATCTCTCCAATTCCGGACTGCAGGCCGATCTCGACAAGGTCGGGTTCAACCTGGTCGGCTTCGGCTGCACCACCTGCATCGGCAATTCCGGCCCGCTGCCGGAAGAGATCTCGAAGTCGATCAACGACAACGGCATCGTCGCCGCCGCGGTGCTGTCGGGTAACCGCAACTTCGAAGGCCGCGTTAGTCCGGATGTGCAGGCCAACTATCTGGCCTCGCCGCCGCTGGTCGTCGCCTACGCGCTGGCCGGAACGGTCACCAAGGATCTTGCGGCGGAACCGATCGGCACCGGCAAGGACGGCAAGCCGGTCTATCTGAAGGACATCTGGCCGACCACCAAGGAGATCAACGCCTACATGAAGAAGTTCGTCACCGCGACGATCTTCAAGAAGCGCTACGCCGACGTGTTCAAGGGCGACACCAACTGGCGCAAGATCAAGACCGTCGAAAGCGAGACCTATCGCTGGAACATGAGCTCGACCTATGTGCAGAACCCGCCTTATTTCGAGGGCATGAAGAAGGAGCCGGAGCCGATCGTCGACGTCGTCGATGCGCGAATCCTGGCGATGTTCGGCGACAAGATCACCACCGACCACATCTCGCCGGCCGGCTCGATCAAGCTGACCTCGCCCGCCGGAAAATTCCTCAGCGAGCATCAGGTGCGCCCGGCCGACTTCAATCAGTACGGCACACGGCGCGGCAACCACGAGATCATGATGCGCGGCACCTTCGCCAACATCCGCATCAAGAACTTCATGCTGAAGGGCGCCGACGGCAATATTCCCGAGGGCGGTCTGACCAAGCACTGGCCCGACGGCGAGCAGATGTCGATCTACGACGCCGCGATGAAGTACCAGGCCGAGCAGGTGCCGCTGGTGGTTTTCGCCGGCGCCGAATACGGCAACGGCTCGTCGCGCGACTGGGCCGCGAAGGGAACGCGGCTGCTCGGCGTCCGCGCCGTGATCTGCCAGAGCTTCGAGCGAATCCACCGTTCCAACCTCGTCGGCATGGGCGTGCTGCCGCTGACCTTCGAGGAGGGCGCATCGTGGTCGTCGCTCGGATTGAAGGGTGACGAGAAGGTAACGATCCGCGGGCTGCAGGGCGACCTGAAGCCGAGGCAGAAGCTGACGGCGGAGATCGTGTCCGGCGACGGCACGCTGCAGCGGGTGTCGCTGCTGTGCCGCATCGATACCCTCGACGAACTCGATTATTACCGCAACGGCGGCATCCTGCATTACGTCCTGCGCAAGCTGGCCGCGTAATCGTGATCGGTGGCTCACCTCGAAGTGAGTAGCGAGTGAAGCGAAGGCGGCCTATGAAAGGCCGCCTTCGCGCGTTCAAGCCCTACTTCTTAACGACGATGCAGGTATTCCTCGGTTTCCCAGAATGACAGTGATGATGGCCTATAATAGCATTTCGCGGTGGTCGAGTGCGCTCGGCGTCTGCGCGATCATCGCGATCATCCGCCCCGCTCATGCCGAGCCGCGCGCGGTGGTGGAGCTGTTCACCTCGCAGGGATGCTCGTCATGTCCGCCGGCCGACAGGATCATCGGTGAATTGGCCAAGGATCCATCCATCATCGCGCTGAGCATGCCGATCGATTACTGGGATTATCTCGGCTGGAAGGACACCTTGGCGGACTCGCGCTTCAGCGCGCGCCAGAAAGCCTATTCGAGGATGCGTGGCGACCGCGACGTCTACACGCCGCAGGTCATCGTCAACGGATCGGTGCATGTGATCGGCAGCGATCGCGGCAAGATCGAAGGCGCGATCGGCGACACCAGGAAGGCCGAGCGCGTGATGTCGGTGCCGGTGTCGATGACGCTGGCCGGCAAGCAGATTACCGTTTCGGTCGCGGACTCGAACGAGGGTCCCGCGGCCGCACATGGCGAAGTCTGGATCTGCTCGGTCTCAAAAGCGGTGCCGATTGCGATCGGGCGTGGCGAGAATCGCGGCCAGAAGGTCACCTACTACAATGTGGTGCGCAACCTGCTGAAAGTAGGCGACTGGAACGGCTCGTCCGGCAGCTGGACCGTGCCGCTGGAAAACATTTCGCGCGAAGGCGTTGATGCCGCGGTGGTCTATCTCCAGGACGGCAGCCGCGACAAGCCCGGGCTGATGCTCGGCGCGGCCTACACGCCGCTGCACTGAGAAATTCACATCTCATTCCGGGACACGCGTCTTCGCGTGGATCCGGAATCCAGAAGTTGGATGGATGGAGCGCACCCCGGAAATGGCGGGTATTGCGATGCGCACCCCCAAAAAGAAAAAGGACCAACTTTCGCTGGTCCAGTATGGGGATAAACTATCCTGCGAATAGGCCCGATCCCTACGACCCCGGGGGGCTGGGGGCTGAGGAATCCGGAACCGAAAGGACCGGGCCAACGCAGTGATTCTTTCTCGCAATCCAGCAGGGCGGTCGCTGGGCGGAAGTAGGGCGGCATTATGATTCCGCTAACGATCCCGTGACGGCCGATTCCGGGCCGGAAAAGGTTCCGCTGGGCGAATCCCGGCAGCGCCGCCATCGCCTCTTGCAGCCGCCCGCAGTTGGCGCGATCATGTCCGGCAGATGACAGGAGGCGCTCCCATGAGTTCAATATCGGAGGAAGCCGACCCAAGCGAAATTCGCGCAGCGGCGCGCAGTGCCGCTGCGAGCCCGTTGCCGGGCCTGGTGACGTTCAATCGTGTGGAACTCAACCGAATCCTGAATCTGTACGGGCGTATGGTCGCTGACGGCGAATGGCGCGACTACGCCATCGACTTTCTCAAGGACCGCGCGGTGTTCTCGGTGTTCCGCCGCGCTTCGGAAGTGCCGATCTATCGCATCGAAAAAGATCCGCGGCTGGCACGCAAGCAGGGGATCTACAGCGTGATCTCGGCAAGCGGGCTGATCCTGCGCCGTGGCCATGAACTCGACCGCGTGCTGCTGGTGATCGACCGCAAGCTGGCGGTGGTGTAGGCGGTTAAGCCGTCATTCCGGACCAGCGCGCAGCGCTGGATCCGGAATCTCGAGATTTGTACCAGTGCTGCCGCGCGAGATTCCGGGTTCGGCTCTGCGAGCCGCCCCGGAATGACGGGTCATGATGCCGGCAGCGTATTGCCGCCGTCGCCGAGCGCGCGCTGCATCATCACGGTGTCGAGCCAGCGGCCGAATTTGAAGCCGACGTCGGGATGGGTCCCGATCATCTGAAACCCGCATTTGGTGTGCACGCCGATCGATCCGGCGTTGGCGGAATCGCCGATGACCGCGATCATCTGCCGGTAGCCGCGGGCCTCGCATTCGGCGATCAGCCGCTGCAGCAATTTCAGGCCGACCCCGCGCCGATGGATCGCGGGCAGCAGATAGACCGAATTCTCCACCGTGAAGCGGTAGGCCGGACGCGGCCGGTAGGCGCCGGCATAGGCGTATCCGACCACCCGGCCCTCGAGGGCGGCGACGAAATAGGGAAAGCCGCCCTCCGTCAGCACGTTGAAGCGCCGCGTCATCTCGTCGAGATCCGGCGGGATCAGTTCGAAGGTCGCGGTGCCGTAGCGGACCGCGTGCTCGTAAATTTCGGTGATGGCGGGGAGGTCGGCCGTGGCGGCGGGCCGGATTTCGAGAGTCTGCATGGCTCGGAGATTATTTTTGCTTGCCGCAAAAGAAAAGCCCCGGCCGCAGGGCCGGGGCTCGAAATCATCCGCTCAGTCCGGCGGTCAGTCGCGCTGGCCGAGCAGCTGCAGGAGCAGCGTGAACAGGTTGATGAAGTTCAGGTAGAGCGACAGTGCGCCGGTAATCGCCGCACGCTCCGCCACTTCACCGCCCTGCGAGGCATAGCCGTAGATGTAGTCGTTCTTCAGCCGCTGGGTATCCCAGGCGGTAAGGCCCGCGAACACCAGCACACCGATCACTGATACCACGAACTGCAGCATCGAACTGGCGAGGAACAAGTTGACCAGGCTCGCGATGATGATGCCGAACAGGCCCATGATCAGGAACGAGCCCATGCCGGTCATGTCACGTTTGGTGGTGTAGCCGTAGAGGCTCAGCGCGCCGAAGGTGGCCGCGGTGATGAAGAACACCCGCACGATCGAGGTGTGCGTATACACCAGGAAGATCGATGACAGCGAAATGCCCATCAGCGCCGAGAACACCCAGAACAGCATCTGGGCGGTAGCGGGCCGCAGCCGGTCGATGCCGGCCGAGATTGCGAACACCATGGCGAGCGGCGCCAGGATGAACAGCCATTTCAGCGGGCTGACATACATCGCGTAGCCGAACGGCGTCAGGAAGGCGTTGCCGAACTTGGCCGCGGCGCCTGCCTGGTCGGTTGTCACCGCCGCCATGTAGACGCCGAGCGCGGCGAGGCCGGTAATGGCCAGCCCGATGCTCATGTAGTTGTAGATGCGCAGCATGTAGGAGCGCAGACCGGCGTCGACGGTCGCAGCGTCAGTGCGCCCGGCGGCCCGGCCGAAAGGAGAAGCGTAATTGCGGTCTAGGTCCGACATGGTCGAATTCCCGTTGGTTGGCCCGGCGGAACGCAAAGGGCTTGCGGCGCCGGTTCGAAACTATCCCAGATAGCGCGGCTTGCTGACATTAATTTCGTGTCATCAAGCCTGCGTCTGGCTCAGGCTGGTATGTGGGAAACTAACACATTCATCGCAAGCTTCGATGCGCGGCTGAATGTCGCTCCGCGGTATTAATTCGGCCCAATTACCCGTTAACCCTGCGACCAGTCGCCGCTGCAAATTGTCATAAATTCCGCAGCACGGTGGCCGGCTTCTGGTTCAGGGCCAGCAAGGTGCCGGCGAGCCCCAGTCCCACCGTCACCACCAGCGCCGCCGCCACCACGCCCGCGGCGCTGCCGGCCTGCCAGATGAAGCTCAGCGTCATCAGCCGGGTCACGATCAGCCAGGCCGCAATGGAACCGGCGATCACCCCGAAAACGGCGGTCGCCAGCCCGATCAGCAGATATTCCAGCGCGTAGGCGCCGAGCAGCCGCGCCCTTGTGGCGCCCAGGGTCTTGAGAATGACGGCGTCGTAGACCCGGTGGCGATGGCCGGCGGCGAGCGCGCCGCCCAGCACCAGAATGGCCGAGATCAGCGTCACCGCGCTGGCGCCGCGGATCGCCAGCACCAGGTTGGTCACGACCGTGCCGATGGTCTCCAGAGCCTCGCGGACCCGCACGCTCGTCACCATCGGGAAGGCGTCGGCCACCGATTTGATGATCCTGGCGTCGCCGGCCGAGTCCGGGTGGGGCTCGGTCAGGGTCGCGACATGGGTATGTGGCGCCCCCCTGAAGGCGTTGGGTGAGAACACCAGCACGAAATTGATGCCGAGGCCCTGCCAGTCGACGGTGCGCATATTGCCGATCCTGGCCGGGATGTCGCGGCCGAGCACGTTGACGACGATCTCGTCGCCGATCTTGATCTTGAGTCCGTCGGCGATCTTTTTCTCGATCGAGACCAGCGGCGGCCCGTTATAATCGGCGCCCCACCATGCGCCCTCGACCACCTTGGAGCCCTTTGGGAGTTCGCCGGTATAGGTCAGGCCGCGGTCGCTCTGCAGCACCCATTCGGTGTCGCTCGAGGGCTTGAGGTCTTCCGCCTTGACGCCGCGGGCGGCGACGATGCGGCCGCGCAGCATCGGCACGTCCTCGACGGTGGATTGCGGCGCGGTCTCTTTCAGGAATGCGCCGAAGCGGTCGGCCTCGCTGGTCGGAATATCGATGAAATAGAATGACGGCGCGCGCTCGGGCAGCGCCGCCAGGAATTGCCGCCGCAGATTGCCGTCGATCTGGGTGATGGTGACCAGCACCGCCAGGCCCAGCCCGAGCGACATCACCACCGACGGCGTCAGCGCGCCGGGCCGGTAGATGTTCGCGATCGCCAGCCGCAACATGGTGATGCGGCTGCGCGGCAGGCGGCGGGCCAGCGCCATCAATCCGGCGGCGATGCCGCGCAGCAGCGCGAACACCAGGACCGAGGAAGCGACGAACACGGTGGCGACGCGCTTGTCGTAGGCGAGCCCGATCGCGACCCCGACCAGCAGCGCGATCACCACCGCCATCAGCGCCAGATAGCGCCAGCGCGGGCGATGCCACTCGCTAGTGACCGCCTCGCGGAACAGCGCCGCGACAGGCACGTCATGGACCCGGCCGAGCGGCCACAGCCCAAAGGCGAGCGCGGTCAAGAGCCCATAGACGAGCGACAGCGCCAGTTCATCCGGATGCAGCGCCGGCACCACCGGCAGCGGCAGAAGCTTGCCGAACACGCCGACGATGACAAACGGCAGCGCCGCGCCGGCGGCGAGGCCGATCGCCGAGCCGATGGTGGCGAGCACGACCACCTGCGTCAGATAAATGGTGAAGACGTCACGGCCGGTGGCGCCCAGCGCCTTGAACGCGGCGATGACGTCGCGCCTTCGATCGATATGGCTCTTGACGGCGTTGGCGACGCCGACGCCGCCGACCAGCAGGGCGGCGAGGCCGACCAGCGTCAGGAACTGGGTAAAGCGGTTGATGGTGCGCTCGAGCTGCGGCGAGGCGTTGCCGCGGCTGCGAATCTCCCAGCCGGCCTCCGGCAGCGTGCTTCGCGCATCGTTGGCGAGCGCGGTCGCGGCGCGATCGTCCGCGGCGTTGTCCGGCAGCCTGACCCGGTAGATCCAGCGCACCAGGCTGCCGGGCTGCAGCAATTCGGTCGCGCGCAAGCCGGCTTCGCTGACCAGGAAGCGCGGGCCCAGGCCGACGCCGCCGGCGAGCTTGTCGGGTTCCGCGCCGACCACGCTGCGGATCTGGAAGGCCGCGCTGCCGATGCTGACACGGTCGCCGACCTTGAGGTCGAGCCGCGCCAGCAAGGTCGAATCGGCGGCTGCGCCGAATGCGGGGCCTGAGGGGTCTTGGCGCTCGGCCAGCAGATCCGCCAACGGCATTTTGGGATCGAGCGTCAGTTCGCCGAGCATCGGGTAATTGCGGTCCACCGCCTTCATCTCGACCAGCGCAAGCCGGCCGTCGCCGCTGCGCGCCATGCCACGCAATGTCGCCGCCACGGATACTTCCCCGCGCGAGCGCAGAAACGCGACTTCCTCCGGCTTGGCTTCGCGCTGGATCAGGGAGAAGGCGACGTCGCCGCCGAGCAGCGTGCGGCCTTCGCGCGCCAGTCCCTCGCCGAGGCTCGCCGCGACCGAGCCGACGCCGGCAATCGCCATCACGCCGAGCGCGATGCAGGCGATGAAAACGTAGAAGCCGCGCAGGCCGCTGCGCAATTCGCGAAGCGCGTAGCGTAGCGCCAGCGAAGCTGCGCGGCTGCCGGAGGCGGGTTCGGCGGCCATGCTCATGAAGCGGCTTCGCGATCCGCTGGCTGGGTTTCGATGCGGCCGGAACGCAGCCGCACCACGCGGTCGCAGCGATGCGCCAGTGAGGTGTCGTGGGTGACCAGCACCAGGGTCATGCCGCGCTCGGCATGTTTAGTGAACAGGAGATCGACGATCTGCTTGCCGGTGGTCTCATCGAGATTGCCGGTCGGCTCGTCCGCCACCAGGATTGCGGGGTCCGGCGCCAGCGCGCGGGCGAGCGCCACGCGCTGCTGTTCGCCGCCGGACAACTGCGTAGGATAATGATGCAGCCGGTCGCCGAGGCCGACCGACGCGAGTTCCTCGGCCGCGCGCCGCGCCGCATCGGGGTTGCCGGCAAGTTCCAGCGGCACCGCGACATTTTCCAGCGCCGTCATGGTCGGGATGAGATGAAACGACTGGAACACGATGCCGACCTGGCGGCCGCGAAAGCGGGCCAGCGCGTCCTCGTCGAGGGCATTGAACGGGGTGCCGTTGACCACCACCTCTCCGCTGTCAGGACGCTCCAATCCCGCCATCACCATCAGCAGGGTGGACTTTCCCGAGCCTGACGGTCCGATCAGGCCGATCGCTTCACCCGGCGCCACGCGCAGGCTGATATCCTTCAGGATATGGACGCGGGCCGGGCCGGTGCCGAGCGAGAGATTGACGTTCGAGATGGCAATGGTGTCCGGCTCGAGGCCGGCCAGTGAAGAGGGTTCGATGAGACTGTCCATGGTCCGGTCATATGGCACTTCCTTGAGCGAGGTCGAGGGGGCGGTGCGGATGTTCGTGCACATGCTCGTGTTGGGCCTGGTCCTGCTGGTGCCCGGAGCAGCCCTGGCCCAGACCACCGCGGCCCGGGAGAGCAAGCCGGTCAAGATGGTGGTATTGGGCGATTCGCTGAGCGCCGGCCTTGGCCTGTCGGCCTCCGCCGCATTCCCGGGCCGCTTGCAAAAAGCCCTGGAGTCCAAGGGGATAGCGGTCGACATGATCAATGCCGGGGTGTCCGGCGACACCAGTTCGGGGGGCCGCGACCGGCTCGACTGGTCGGTGCCGCAGGGAACCGATGCTGTGATCGTCGAGCTCGGCGCCAACGACGCCCTGCGCGGCACCGATCCCAAGATCACCCGATCGGCGCTTTCGGATATTCTGACCCGCCTGAAGGCGCGCAAAATCGCGGTTCTGCTGTGCGGGATGGTGGCGCCGCCGAATTACGGGGCCGACTATTCGGCCCGCTTCAACGCGATCTATCCCGATATTGCCAAGGAGTTCGGCGTGCCGCTTTATCCATTCTTCCTGGAGGGGGTTGCCGCGGACGCGAGACTCAACCAGGCCGATGGGCTGCATCCGACCGCGGAGGGGATCGATGTCATCGTCAAGAACATCCTGCCTACCGTGGAGGCATTTCTCGGCGCGGTCTCCGGGCAACGCAGTTGAAAAACGGGCAGCGATAACCCTTAAGCACCGTGTTTTCCCGGATGCGTGCGCCGGATGCTTCGCAGAGTCGCATAAGTCGGGTAGAAATTAGTGATCGGTGATTCGTCACCGGGTTTCAGCATCGGGAGTCGTGCGATGCCGCGTTTGTTTACTGGACTGGAAATTCCGGCCGAGATCGGCCAGACGCTTTCCAGCTTGCGAGGCGGCCTTCCGGGCGCCCGCTGGATCGACCCCGAAAATTATCACGTCACCTTGCGCTTCATCGGCGATATCGATGGCGTCGCGGCTAACGAGATCGCCTCCTTGCTGGTTCGAATCAACCGCAAGCCGTTCGAAGTAGCACTGCAGGGCCTGTCGAGTTTCGGCGGGAAAAAGCCGCGCGCGGTGGTCGCTTCCGTGGTGCCGAGCCGGCCGCTGATCGAGCTGCAGGCGGAACTGGAACGCCTGATGCAGCGCATAGGGCTCGATCCCGAAGGCCGCAAATTCACGCCGCATGTGACGCTGGCGCGGCTGCGCGATGCCTCCAACCAGGATGTCGCGGATTATCTCTCGGTGCGCGGCTATTTCCCGACCAAGGTGTTCACGGCTTCGCGGTTCGTGCTGTTCTCGTCGCGCGCCTCCACCGGCGGCGGGCCCTATGTGGTCGAGGATTCCTACGCGCTGAGCGCGTAAGCCGCACTCGCGCCGGCTTGACTGGGCGAGCGCGTATCCCGGAGCCGCCGCTGCATGGGTCGGTGCCTGCCCCCTGCATACCCCTCACACCATTTCACTGCTTGCAATTTTCCTCCCGCTGGGGCCGTTAGCGGGCCATGCTGTCTCCGCCCTACGCCTCGTTCCGCGCCCATTACCAGAGCCTCCTGTCCTCGGGCGCGATCGAGCCCGACGCCGCGCAGGCGGACGCTGCCGATGCGTTCGCGGACCTCGAGCAGCGGCTGACCGGCTACAAGCCGCTGCGCAAACAGGGCCTCCTGGGCCGGCTGTTCGCCGACAAGGACGGGCCGCCGCGCGGCCTCTATGTTCACGGCGAAGTCGGGCGCGGCAAGACCATGCTGATGGATCTGTTTTTCCAGCAGAGCCCGGTCGTGCACAAGCGCCGTGCGCACTTCCACGAATTCATGGCCGAGGTGCATGAGCGGATCTACGGCTACCGCCAGAATATCGCGCGCGGCGAGATCGTCGATGCCGACGTGATCGGGCTCACCGCCGCGTCGATCTTCGACGAGGCCTGGCTTTTGTGTTTCGACGAATTCCACGTCACCGACATCGCGGACGCAATGATCCTGGGCCGGCTGTTCTCGAAACTGTTCGAGCTCGGCACCGTCGTGGTCGCGACCTCCAATGTCGCGCCGCCCGATCTCTACAAGGGCGGCCTGAACCGGGCGCTGTTTCTGCCCTTCATCACGCAGATCTCGGCGCATATGGACGTGATGCGGCTCGATGCGCGCACCGACTTCCGACTGGAAAAACTCGTCGGCGTGAAGATGTGGCGGGTGCCGCCCGATCTTGCCGCCGATGCCGCGCTCGACAAGGCCTGGGCGAAGATGACCGGCAACGCGCCCTGCAAGTCGCGCGACATTTCGATCAAGGGCCGCATCCTGCATGTGCCGTGTTCGGCGCATGGCGTGGCGCGGTTTTCGTTTCCGGATATCTGCGAAAGGCCGCTCGCCGCTTCCGACTATCTGCGGCTCGCGCACGACTATCACACCCTCATGATCGACCGCATTCCGGTGATGGATTACGCCGACCGCAACGCCGCCAAGCGGTTCATCACGCTGATCGACACGCTCTATGACAACGCGGTGAAGCTGATGGCCTCGGCCGAGGCCGATCCGCTGTCGCTGTATGTCGCGACCGAGGGCCATGAGGCCAATGAGTTCAAGCGGACGTCGTCGCGGCTGATCGAGATGAGCTCGGAATCCTATCTGGCGCTGCCCCACGGCCACAAGGATTCCGTGGCGAGCGGGTCCAGCACCGGATTGGTGGAGACGTAAAGACCGTCGTTGCGGGCCAACGGATCGCGCGAATGCGCGCCCGATGACAGCTCCTCTCAATGACGCTGGGGTGGCGCTGGCATACCTGACTGAAATCGAGGCAGGGCCGATAATTGGGCATAGGTTGACTTGAACGGGTCCCGCGAAAGGGATAACCAGCCGTCCAGCTTCCTCTCACCCTCCTCCTTGACCTCTGAAGGACAGATTTCCCATGGCGCGCGACAAGATTGCTTTGATTGGCTCCGGTCAGATCGGCGGAACGTTGGCTCATCTCATCGGCCTGAAAGAGCTCGGCGACGTCGTGATGTTCGACATCGCCGAGGGTGTGCCGCAGGGCAAATCGCTCGATATCGCGCAATCTTCCCCGGTCGACGGCTTCGACGCGCATTTCACCGGCGCCAATTCCTATGAGGCGCTCGACAACGCCAAGGTCTGCATCGTCACCGCCGGCGTGCCGCGCAAGCCCGGCATGAGCCGCGACGATCTCCTGAGCATCAATCTCAAGGTGATGGAGCAGGTCGGCGCCGGCATCAAGAAATACGCCCCCGACGCCTTCGTCATCTGCATCACCAACCCGCTCGACGCCATGGTGTGGGCGTTGCAGAAGGCCTCCGGCATGCCGCACAAGAAGGTGGTGGGCATGGCGGGCGTGCTGGATTCCTCGCGCTTCCGCTATTTCCTGGCCGACGAGTTCAACGTCTCGGTCGAGGACGTCACCGCCTTCGTGCTCGGCGGCCATGGCGACACCATGGTGCCGCTGGTGCGATATTCCACGGTGGCCGGCATTCCGCTGCCCGATCTCGTCAAGATGGGCTGGACCTCGCAGGCGCGGATCGACGAGATCGTCGACCGTACCCGCAACGGCGGTGCCGAAATCGTCAACCTCTTGAAGACCGGTTCGGCGTTTTATGCGCCGGCCGCTTCCGCTGTCGCGATGGCCGAGAGCTACCTCAGGGACAAGAAGCGCGTGCTGCCCTGCGCCGCCTATCTCAACGGCGAATACGGCGTGAAGGACATGTATGTCGGCGTGCCCGTCGTCATCGGATCGAAGGGCGTCGAGCGTATTGTCGAGATCGAACTCGCCGGCAAGGACCGCGAGGCCTTCGACAAGTCGGTCGGCGCGGTGCAGGGTCTGGTCGACGCCTGCAGGAAGATCGCGCCTGACCTGCTCGGCCGTTGATCGGCTTCATCAAATCCGCTGGAGATCGAGCCGATCTCCGGCGGGCCAACTTCCGGCACGGGTTAGTATTGCAGTCCCTGTGGTATATGGTATACCAGCCGGCAAAACCGGTGTGGAATTCCAAAATCACCGCATGAGGGTTCGGGGAACGTCCAGATGAATATCCATGAATACCAGGCCAAGGCGTTGCTGCGGGAGTTCGGCGTGGCGGTGCCGCGCGGGGTCGCCATTCTCAAGGCGTCCGACGCCGATCTCGCCACCGATGAGCTCGGTGGACCGGTCTGGGTGGTGAAGAGCCAGATCCATGCCGGCGGCCGCGGCAAGGGCAAGTTCAAGGAATCCTCCGCCGGCGACAAGGGCGGCGTCCGCGTCACCAAATCGTCCTCCGAGGTCAATCAATTCGTCAAGCAGATGCTGGGCGCTACCCTGGTCACCGAGCAGACCGGGCCGGCCGGAAAGCAGGTCAACCGGCTCTACATCGAGGAAGGCTCCGAAATCGACAAGGAGTTTTATCTCTCGATCCTGGTCGACCGCGAAAGCTCCGAAGTCTCGTTCGTGGTTTCCACCGAAGGCGGCGTCAATATCGAGGAAGTCGCGCACAAGACGCCGGAGAAGATCGTGACCTTCTCGGTCGATCCCGCCACCGGCATCATGGGCCATCACGGCCGCACCGTCGCGAAAGCGCTGGGGCTATCGGGCGATCTCGCCAAGCAGGCGGGAAAGCTGGTGGCGCAGCTCTATGCCGCCTTCGTCGCCAAGGACATGGCGATGCTGGAAATCAATCCGCTGGTCGTCACCAAGCATGGCGATCTGCGCGTGCTCGACGCCAAGGTGTCGTTCGACGACAACGCGCTGTACCGCCATCCCGATGTGGTGGCGCTGCGCGACGAGACCGAGGAAGACGCCAAGGAAATCGAGGCGTCGAAATACGATCTCAACTACATCACGCTGGACGGCACCATCGGCTGCATGGTCAACGGCGCCGGCCTTGCGATGGCGACCATGGACATCATCAAGCTCTACGGCCTGGCGCCGGCGAACTTCCTCGATGTCGGCGGCGGCGCCGACAAGAACAAGGTCACCGCGGCGTTCAAGATCATCACCGCCGACCCCAATGTGAAGGGCATCCTGATCAACATTTTCGGCGGCATCATGAAATGCGACATCATCGCCGAAGGCGTGGTGGCCGCGGTGAAGGAGGTCGGCCTGAATGTGCCGCTGGTGGTGCGGCTGGAAGGCACCAATGTCGAAGCCGGCAAGAAGATCATCGCCGATGCCGGGCTCAACGTGGTGGCCGGCGACAATCTCGACGATTCCGCGCAGAAGATCGTCAAGGCCGTAAAGGGAGCCTGATCCGATGCCCCAGGACCATCTCGCCGCGCCAACGCCGCTGGAGGAGCATCGCAAGCTCGCAGCCTTCGCGGGCGAGTGGAGCGGCGAAGAGATGGTGTTTCCGTCGCGCTGGAACGAAGGCGGTCCCGCCACCTCGCACGTCTCGGCCCGTATCGATCTCAACGGCTTCTACCTGATCCAGGACACCAGGCAGACCCGCGACGGCAAGGAAAGCTTCGCCACCCATGGCGTCTTCACCTACGACCGGGAAGACCGGCTCTACAAATTGTTCTGGCACGATTCGCTCGGCTACTACCCGCCGTCGCCGGCCTCCGGCGGCTGGACCGGCAAGAGCCTGATCCTGGTGCGCGGCTCGCTGCGCGGCAATGCGCGCCATGTCTATGAGATCATCGACGACAACAGCTACACCATGAAAATCCAGTTCTCGCCGGACGCCGAAGGATGGGCCGACGTCCTCACCGGCGTGTACCGCCGCATTCACTGATCCCTGCCGCTCTTCCGCGAAAGCAATCCCAACCATGTCCATCCTGATCGACAAGAATACGAAAGTCATTTGCCAGGGTTTCACCGGCAAGAACGGCACGTTCCACTCCGAGGCCGCAATCGCCTATGGCACCCAGATGGTCGGCGGCACCTCGCCGGGCAAAGGCGGCTCGAAACACCTCAATCTGCCTGTCTTCGACACCGTGAAGGAAGCGCGCGAGAAGACCGGCGCCGACGCCAGCGTGATCTACGTGCCGCCGCCGGGTGCGGCGGACGCGATCTGCGAAGCCATCGATGCGGAAATTCCGCTGATCGTCTGCATCACCGAAGGCATCCCGGTGCTCGACATGGTCCGGGTGAAGCGCTCGCTGTCGGGTTCGAAGTCGCGGCTCATTGGCCCCAATTGTCCGGGCGTGCTGACCGCGGGCGAATGCAAGATCGGCATCATGCCGGCGAATATCTTCACGCCCGGCAATGTCGGCATCGTCTCGCGCTCGGGCACGCTGACCTATGAAGCGGTGTTCCAGACCAGCCAGGAAGGCCTCGGCCAGACCACCGCGGTCGGCATCGGCGGCGACCCGGTCAAGGGCACCGAATTCATCGACATGCTGGAGATGTTCCTGGCCGACCCCAAGACCACCTCGATCGTGATGATTGGCGAAATCGGCGGTTCGGCTGAGGAAGACGCCGCCCAGTTCATCAAGGACGAGGCCAAGCGCGGCCGCAAGAAGCCGATGGTCGGCTTCATCGCCGGCGTCACCGCCCCTCCCGGCCGCCGCATGGGCCATGCCGGCGCGATCATTTCCGGCGGCAAGGGCGATGCCGGTTCCAAGACCGCGGCGATGGAATCGGCCGGAATCACGGTCTCGCCATCCCCCGCGCGGCTCGGGAAGACTCTTGTCGAAAAATTGAAGTCCTAGTTCAATTCTTGGTTCTTTTCGGGGCGAACATTCGCCTCAAATAGGGTAAAAGACGCCCTATGACGCTGATCCGGTGCCCGGATCGGCCGTTGCGCCGTATTCCATGCGCTATCGAAATTACCCAGGACGCCAGTATGTCTCGCCAGGACGCGAACGCCGCCTTTGCCCTCTCCTCTTTTTTGCAGGGCACCAATGCTCCCTACATCGATGATCTCTACGCCCGCTACGTGAAAGACCCCGCCTCGGTCGACGCCGATTGGCAGGCGTTCTTCAAGAGCCTGAAGGACGCGCCGGCCGACGCTCGGAAGAACGCCGAAGGACCTTCCTGGGGGCGGGACAACTGGCCGCTGACGCCGCGCGACGACCTGACCTCAGCGCTCGACGGCAACTGGGCGCAAGTCGAAAAGGCCGTCGGTACCAAGCTCGCGGCCAAGGCGCAGCCCAAGGGCAGCGAGCTGACGGCGGCCGACATTCACCAGGCGACGCGCGATTCGGTGCGCGCGCTGATGTTGATTCGCGCCTACCGCATGCGCGGCCATTTCCACGCCAAGCTCGACCCGCTCGGGATCGAGCCGCTGCGCGACCACGAGGAACTCGATCCGCGCTCTTATGGCTTCACGGAGGCCGATCTCGACCGGAAGATCTTCCTCGATCACGTGCTTGGCCTCGAATACGGGACCCTGCGCGAGATCGTCGCGATCTGCGACCGCACCTATTGCCACACGGTCGGCGTCGAATTCATGCACATCACCAACGCCGCGCAGAAGGCCTGGATTCAGGAGCGCATCGAGGGTCCGGACAAGGAAATCAGTTTCACCCGCGAGGGCCGGCGCGCCATCCTGATGAAGCTGATCGAGGCCGAGGGCTTCGAGAAATTCTGCGATCTCAAATTCACCGGCACCAAGCGGTTCGGCCTCGACGGCGGTGAATCGCTGATCCCCGCGCTGGAACAGATCATCAAGCGCGGCGGCAATCTCGGCGTGAAGGAAATCGTGCTGGGCATGCCGCATCGCGGCCGCCTCAACGTGCTCACCCAGGTGATGGGCAAGCCGCATCGCGCCCTGTTCCATGAGTTCAAGGGCGGCTCGGCCAATCCCGACGCGGTCGAGGGCTCGGGCGACGTCAAATACCACCTCGGCGCCTCGTCGGATCGCGAGTTCGACAACAACAAGATCCATTTGTCCCTGACTGCGAACCCTTCGCATCTCGAGATCGTCGATCCGGTGGTGCTCGGCAAGGTGCGCGCCAAGCAGGACCAGCATGGCGACCCGCCGGACATGCGCATTTCCGTGCTGCCGCTTCTGATGCATGGCGACGCCGCGTTCGCCGGCCAGGGCGTGGTCGCGGAATGTTTCGGGCTGTCCGACCTCAAGGGCTACCGCACCGGCGGTTCGATTCATTTCATCGTCAACAACCAGATCGGCTTCACCACCTATCCGCGCTATTCGCGCTCTTCGCCCTATCCGTCCGACGTGGCGAAGATGATCGACGCGCCGATCTTCCATGTGAACGGCGACGATCCGGAGGCCGTGGTGTTCGCGGCCAAGGTCGCCGTCGAATTCAGGCAGAAGTTCCACAAGCCCGTCGTCATCGACATGTTCTGCTACCGCCG
Source organism: Bradyrhizobium sp. (assembly GCA_049286845.1). Lineage (GTDB taxonomy): Bacteria > Pseudomonadota > Alphaproteobacteria > Rhizobiales > Xanthobacteraceae > Bradyrhizobium. The sequence goes on along the minus strand of JBAQER010000240.1, from coordinate 1,885 downwards.
GCATGGCCATAACGAAGGCGACGAGCCGATGTTCACCCAGCCGGTGATGTACCGGAAGATTGCCACGCATCCCGGCACGGTGGAGATCTATTCCAAGCGCTTGATTGCCGAAGGCGTGATGACCGAGGGCGAAGTCGAGAAGGCCAAGGCCGACTGGCGGGCGCGGCTCGATGCCGAACTCGAAGCCGGCTCCGGCTACAAGCCGAACAAGGCCGACTGGCTGGACGGCAAATGGGCCGGCTTCAAGTCCGCCGATCAGGAAGAAGATCCGCGCCGCGGCGTCACCGGCGTCGACGTCGCGGTGCTCCGGGATATCGGCCGCAGGATCACCAAGGTGCCCGATGGTTTCCGGGTCCACCGCACCATCCAGCGCTTTCTGGAAAACCGCGAGAAAGCCATCGACAGCGGCGCCGGCATCGACTGGGCGACCGGCGAGGCGCTGGCGTTCTGCACGCTGCTGGAGGAAGGCCATCACGTCCGGCTGTCCGGCCAGGACTCGGAACGCGGCACCTTCTCGCAACGGCATTCGGTGCTGATCGATCAGGAGGACGAGAGCCGCTATACGCCGTTCAATCATCTCGGCGTCGATCAGGGCCATTACGAAGTCATCAACTCGCTGCTGTCGGAAGAGGCGGTGCTCGGCTTCGAGTACGGCTATTCGCTGGCGGAGCCGAAGGCGCTGGCGATCTGGGAAGCGCAGTTCGGCGATTTCGCCAACGGCGCGCAGGTGCTGTTCGACCAGTTCATCTCGTCGGGCGAGCGCAAATGGCTGCGCATGTCCGGCCTCGTCTGCATGCTGCCGCACGGCTATGAGGGGCAGGGACCGGAGCATTCCTCCGCCCGGCTCGAGCGTTTCCTGCAGATGTGCGCCGAAGACAATATGCAGGTGGTCTATGCCACCACGCCCGCCAATTTCTTCCACGTGCTGCGCCGTCAGCTGCATCGCGAGATCCGCAAGCCGCTGATCCTGATGACGCCGAAGTCGCTGCTGCGGCACAAGCGCGCGGTCTCGCGGCTCGACGAAATGGGCGCGGACACCACGTTCCACCGCATCCTCTACGATGACGCGGTGATGCTGCCGGACGAGAAGATCAAGCTGGTGCCGGACGACAAGATCCGCCGCGTGGTGCTGTGCTCGGGCAAGGTCTACTACGATCTTTACGAGGAGCGCGAAAAGCGCGGCATCGACGACGTCTACCTGATGCGGGTCGAGCAGCTCTATCCGGTGCCGCTGAAGGCGCTGGTGCAGGAACTCGGGCGCTTCAAGAGCGCCGAACTGGTCTGGTGCCAGGAAGAGCCGCGCAACATGGGCGCGTGGCATTTCATCGAACCCTATCTCGAATGGGTGCTGAACCAGATCCACGCCCCGCACAAGCGTCCGCGTTACGCCGGACGCGCCGCGGCCGCGGCGACCGCCCCCGGGGTGATGTCGAAGCATCTGGCGCAGCTCAAGGCTTTCCTGGACGAGGCGCTGAACTAGCATTTACCTACGTCGTCATGCCCGCGCTTGTCGCGGGCATCCACGTCTAACTTTTGAAAATCGATTAAGGCGTGCATGGCCGGAGCGCAGACAAGTATACGTAGTCTGCGAAAATGCGGACTACTACGCCCGGCCATAACGCAAGAGGAAAACCAACGATGACTGAAATTCGCGTTCCGACACTCGGCGAGTCCGTGACCGAGGCCACCATCGGCCGCTGGTTCAAGAAGGCCGGCGATGCCGTGGCGGTCGATGAGCCCCTGGTCGAGCTCGAGACCGACAAGGTCACGATCGAGGTTCCGGCGCCGTCCGCCGGCACCCTCGGCGACATCATCGCCAAGGATGGCGAAACCGTTGCGGTCGGCGCGCTGCTCGGCCAGATCAATGACGGCGCTGCCGCCAAGC
>JBAQER010000239.1:0-2101 GCA_049286845.1 Bradyrhizobium sp. | reverse complement strand
CGCTGCAGGCCGTGATCGACATATGGCTGGAATATTGCTGGCAACTGATGCGTCTCACGGTGGTCACGCACTCGAATTCACTGCTGGCGCCGGTTGTTGGCTTGCTGCTCTGCATGCCGAAATATGTCGCCGGAACGATGCTGCTCGGCGAGGTCGTTCAGGCGGCTGCAGCCTTTGTCGTGGTACAGGGCGCATGCAACTGGTTCACAGACAACTATACGCGCATTGCGGACTGGGCCGCCTCCGCCAACCGCGTCGCATCGCTCCTCCTTGCGCTGGACCGGGTCGACCAATCCGGCCCAACTGCAACATGATCGTCGGCGGCCAGATTGGCCGCGCCAGGTTGCCTCATTGATTCAGCGCAAGGCGATTTCTGGGAACTGCGGGTAGATGAGAACATCATTGTTACACAGGAAGGGACGTCTGCCATGAAGATCAGGGTCCAGCGGTGGTTGATTGGCGCACTGGCAATGGCGGCAAGCGGTGTCGGCTTCATGTCCGCCGCAAGCGCCCAGAGCTGTCAGGGGCTGTGGGTCGAGCGCAATTCCTACTACAAGGAAGCCGGCTATTGCTTCAAGACATCGAGGGCGATTTCCTATTTCGGCAATGGCAGCTGCATCTATGACATCGAGGCCAGCGTGCCGCTGCCGCGCGAAGTCCGCGCCCGCATCGCCGAGATCACCCGGATCGAACGGCGCATGGGGTGCAATTGATAGTGCCCTGTCTTCGTCGAGGGGTGGGAGTCCTTCTCGTCGTCCTCGCCTGCGCCATCGGCGGCAAGGCCGTCGCTGCGCCGGCCTGGAGCAGGCCCGCACTTCCGGCAGCGCTCGGATTTCTCTTCATGCAGTGCGACCAGCGCGACTTCTGCTTCGCGATCGCATGTCCCGGCAACAAGCTGCAGCTCGTCAATATTTCACCCGGCGGCGGCCCCTTCGGTAATCCCGACTTCGGTGCGAACGGCCGCGTGGCCACGCTGACCGTGGGCCAGCAAGTATTTCCGCTGTCGTTCACTTGGGACGACGGCATCCTGGAGCACGTGGGCAATGCCGGAAGCCGCAGCGAATTGCCGGTCGCAGCCTTGATGGCGCTTGCCCTCGGAAACGGCAGGATCGAGGGCACCAACACCGGACCGGTCAAGGCCACGATCATGAGCGGCGGTCTGAAGCAGCATTGGCCCGTCCTCGCCAGGGCCTGCGGGCTTCCCGAGCTGCCGCGATGATCGGCGCGGCCTTGTGATTTTTTCACGCCAGTTCGGCGCCGCATTCGCCGCAGAAGCGGTCGGCGGCGGTCGCGAGATGACCGCATTGCCGGCAGAAGCGCCGCGCCTCGGCCGCCTTCTGCGCCGACGGCGGCGCTGCTGGTTCCTTGAGCGCCAGCGCAATGGCGTCGTGCACGAAAGTCCTTGCATCGGCGGCGCCGATGGAGCTGAGGCGCACGGCGGTCGGCGCTCCGGCCGGCCCGCGCGGTTCGATGACCCAGATGGCAGCGAAGCTGCGCAAGAATACCCTCATCGCTGAATCGAATCCGCCCGATCGTCGGCGGTCGATCGACAACACGGCAGCGGCGAGCGGCAATTCGAGATGCGCAAACGCGGTGACGAATGCCGGCTGTGGCGACCACAATCCGGTCGGCCCCCGCGCGATGAGTCCGGCGCGCGCCAGCGCGGCGAGGCCTTCGAGCAGCCGCGCCTCCGTGACGTCGCCCGGACCAAATACCTGCGTCAGCATCCCCGACAGCCAGCGCGGATCGGGCAGCGCCGCGCCATCGAGCGCGCGCAGATAGATGCTGTCCTCGCTGAGCGCGACCTGACGCGTCGGCGAGCGCGCCAGCAGGCTCTCCAGCTCGGCTTGCCGGTGCGCATCCGCCATGGCCGCCAGCGCCCAAAGTGTCGCGATATCGAACTCGCTGCGGTGGTCGATCTGCGCCAGCGATTGATCGAGGCCGAGGGTTTCGACGATCAAGGCTTCCGCCAGCACGCCGTCGATCGGAAATGACACAGCGGCCTCGCCCTTGGCGTCCGGCGTCACCGCCGCCAGTTGCTTGCCTGCGCCTGCGACCGCATAGCAATCGAGCCGCCGCCCGCCGTCGCGCGTCACTGTTG
>JBAQER010000238.1:0-6974 GCA_049286845.1 Bradyrhizobium sp. | reverse complement strand
GTCCTGAAGCGCCTTCGGGTCCAAAATCAGAGCACCCTCATCGTATTCAAGGGCGCCAACGAGGTTGGCAGGTCCACGGGTGACACCAATCCTGCAAGCATCAGGGCTCTTGTCTCGAAAGGGCTTTGAGGGTGCCCGAAATTGGCAATCTGGCGCTCAGCTACGCCGCGGGCGCACTATCAACTCTCTCCCCATGCGTGCTTCCATTGCTGCCAATTGTACTGTTCGGCGTGCTTGAGAGGCATGCCTGGGGACCGGTTGCCCTGGCTGCCGGCCTTGCGACATCGTTCGCCGTGTTGGGTACCACGATCGCCTCCGTCGGCTTCAATATAGGTCTGGATCCCGCGACGCTCAGATACGCCATCGCGATGCTCATGCTCGCCATGGGCGTCGTACTGCTTATTCCTGCCCTGCAGGGAAGACTGGCGGCTTTCGCAGCTCCCGTCGCAACCGGCGGGCAAACATTGCTCGATCGCATTCAACCGTCCGGACTTGGAGGACAATTCGTACTCGGTGGTCTGCTGGGCGCCATCTGGTCGCCCTGTTCCGGTCCAACTCTCGGAGCCGCGATCGGACTTGCGGCTCAGGGTGACACTGTGATCAAGGCGGCCGCCGTGATGGCGCTCTTCGGGCTCGGAGCGGCGACGCCCATCCTGGCGCTCGCCTATGGTTCCAGGCAGGCGATCCTTACCCGCCGAGATCTGCTGGCAAAGACATCGCGCATCGCCAAGCCCGTCATGGGCGTGGCATTTGCCTTCGTCGGCGTATTCGTACTTACCGGCATCGACAAGATCGTGGAAACCTCGTTGACGAATGCGATGCCGGATTGGCTGACAGCTCTAACCACTCGCCTCTGAAACCATCCCATTACCGGGAAAGAAACAAATGAAAACGATCGCAGCAGGTATGGCAATGATGGCCGGGCTCACGGCAGGGGCAGCGACGAATGCGTATGCGGAGCCAGTGAAGTTCGACGCGCTCGTCGCTCAGAAGGAGGCGATCAAGCTGGATTTTGCGGACGCCAGCAAGCATTTCTTCCTGCTGGTCCGCCGCGAAGGAAAATCGAGCGGTCAGGGCCCGTTGGGCGATGCTGTCGTGCAGGAATACGGCGCGCACGACATCATTCCTGGCATTGGCGGCGAACCGCGCGGCTACCTCGAATTCATGAAGCCTGATGGCGACAAGGCATACATCAAGTGGACGATCCATGCAGTCTTCGTGCCGGGCGCGGACGGAAAGCCCAAGCTCCTGGACAACGGCGTCTGGCAGGTCGTCAGCGGCACTGGAAGGCTCGGAAAGCTCAAAGGCGCGGGAACATTTCACCTGGTGCCTACTGCAGCCACGGAGCGTCGCTTCGTGCTCGAGGGTGAGCTCGTTCAATGATCGGACGTCGCAGGACGAGCCGAGATAAACGCCCGTCAGATTTCGTCATTCAAGCGAAAGGACAAACCATGGTACGATTGGCGCTTTCGATTGCGGTAGTTTTCATCGGCCTTTCGGCAGCCTCCGCAGGTACCGTCAAGACGCGGGCAGGGTGGGCCGTTATCGACACACGGCAATCCTTCCAGGCGCTGGTCGAGCGGCTTGAGGCAACCGTAAAATCCGAAAAAATGGGGATCGTAACGACGGCGAGCGCGTCCGAGGGGGCGAAGGCGGCAGGCATCGCGATTCCGGGAAACAAGGTGTTTGGCGTTTTCCGAAACGACTTCGCGCGACGGATGCTGGGTTCGAGCGTGGCCGCCGGCATAGAAGCTCCCATTCGCATCTACATCACGGAAAATAAGGACGGTACGGCGACGCTTTCCTACAAGAAGCCCAGCACTGTGTTTGCGCCCTATGCCGATGAAGGCGGAGATGCTCTTAAATCGGTCGGCGCGGAGCTGGACGAGATATTCGCCAGAATCGCCGAGCGGGCAACTTCCGAAAAATAACGCTCGACCGACGCCTGGGTCTCTTACCAGCTGTGGGCTGGAGGGTAGGCGGAGGTTTCAGGGTTGGCAGGCGGCAAACTCCTTTGCGCGTGCTTGGCGGCCTATGTTCGGAGTCTTCTGCTTAGGGCCATGCTTCAATGGGTTGGATGCTCGAGCATATAGGGCGGGTGATCGCAAGCTACCTCGAAAAGCCGGAGCATGGCTTTGAGCCGTTTGTCCCGCCTGATCCGGTTGCTCTGGGTCAGACGATACGTCCCGGTGATGTCCTTCTCGTAGAAGGCAACAGCCGGATCTCGGGCGCCATCAAATACCTCACTCAATCGACATGGTCCCACGCCGCACTCTACGTCGGGCCGATCGAAATAAAAGGTGGCGCAGGTGACCCGCACAATCTTATCGAAGCACTGCTCGGTAACGGAGTCGTGTCGAGTCCGCTGGCCGCCTACTCAAAACATCATACGCGAATCTGCCGGCCGATCGGCCTTTCCAGTGACGATTGCAGGCGCGTTTGCGAATTCGCCATTTCCCGGATTGGTGTCCAGTACGATCTGAAGAACATCATCGATCTGGGGCGCTATCTCGTGCCACTGCCGGTGCCGCAACGCTGGAGACGCCGAATGATTGCGCTGGGGTCGGGCGATCCGACGCGGCTCATCTGTTCCGGAATCATCGCGCAGGCGTTTCAGTCGATTCGCTATCCCATACTGCCAAATATCACCCGCGTTGGCAGTCGGTCGGCACAGGAGGAGATCTTGCGAATCCGTCACTCCTCCCTCTTCGTGCCACGGGATTTCGACATCTCGCCATATTTCGCCGTGGTCAAGCCGACGATTGAACAAGGATTCGATTATCGAGCCGTTAGATGGGCGGACCATCGCGAGCTCCAGTTGGCTGACGGGTACCGGTCGAGGTCGGTTAGAGTGCAAGCATATGCAGATACTCATGCTTACCGAAGCAACAATAGTCATGAACTCAGCCGAGCGTGCGAGATGCTAGATCGCTACCTGCTGGAAGCGCAGAATGCGCTCCTCCGTCCTGTTGCCTTGAAGCTCAATTCGCGGGGCGTTGCTGCAGATGCTCTGACGCTCACCGGGTTTCTCTTCGGCGTTGGTTCCGCCGTCTTTGTCGCGACCGGCTTCGCAGGAACAGCGCTGATCCCGATTGCCCTCAACAGGCTGTTCGATGGCCTCGATGGGGCCGTCGCACGCCTGGCCGGACCGACTGACCGGGGCGCATTTCTAGACATCGCGCTGGACTTCGCATTTTACGCAATGGTTCCACTGGCCTTTGCGGCCGCAAATCCAACCCAAAACGCGATGGCGGCCTGCCTGCTGCTGGCGTCCTTCATGGGCACCGCCAGCAGCTTTCTCGCATTCGCCGTCATCGCCGCCAAACGCGGTGCCACGTCAGTCAGTTTTCCGCAAAAAGGCATCTACTATCTGGGTGGACTGACGGAGGGCACGGAAACGATCGTCGCATTCACGGTGATGTGTCTCTGGCCGAATCAATTCCCGATCGTCGCAACAGTATTCTCGGCGCTAGCGCTTTTGACGACCATGATGCGCTGGTTGTGGGGGTGGCGCGCGTTTTCGGAGTTGAAGCTGTGAATCTCAAGTTGCTCAGCGCCATCTTCGCAATGGGCCTGTTGCTTGCCAGTGACACCGACGCTGCGGACCTATCCGTCCCGGTCGGACAGTTTTCAAAGGCTTCGCTGGAAGGCTGGGAGCAAAAGTCGTTCAAGGGCGAGACAGAATATGCCTTTGTGTACGATCCCGCGAAGAGGGCGACCGTGCTTCAGGCCGTGTCCGGTGCTGCCGCATCGGGGCGCTTCCGAAAGATCGCTATCGACCTCACGAAAACACCGTTCTTGAATTGGTCGTGGAAAGTATCGGCCCCACTCGTCGGCAACGACGAAAATGCGAAGAGCGGTGACGATTTTTCCGCACGTCTCTATGTCGTCGCGGAGCGTGGTATCATGGGGGTGAGCTCGCTTTCGGTGAATTACGTGTGGGCAAGTCAGCACCCTGCCGGAAGCAGTTGGCCCAGTCCATTCACCAGGCGCGTCCGGCTGATGGCGATGAATTCGGGTTCAATCGGCTTGAACATGTGGGTTTCGCACAAGCGGAATGTGCGTGATGACCTAAGGGATCAATTCGGCGAGGACATTACGTCGGTAGACGCCGTCGCATTGATGACGGATACCGACAATTCAGGCGGACGCGCCCGGGCCTACTACGGCGATATCTGGTTCACTGCGGAATAGCGGCATATGAACTTCGAAGCAAAACCCTACGGAACAACGAGACACATCGTGCTGGTGGGGGCAGGGCATGCGCACGTCGAAGTATTGCGGCGCTTTCGGCTGCGGCCCGAGCCGTCCGTTCGCATCACCTTGGTTACAAGGGATCCGGAGACGCCGTATTCGGGCATGGTTCCCGGATATGTAGCCGGTCACTATGCGAGGTCGGATACCAATATCAGGGCAGACAGGCTGGCCGATTTTGCGGGCTGCACCGCCTTGTTTGCCGATGCGGTCGGACTGGATGCCGATGGTCGGCGGGTATTGCTGGAAAACGGACGTTCAGTGTCAGGCAATCTGATTTCCGTCGACGTCGGCGCGGTAACCGACACATCTGATGCGCCACGAAACAACGGGTTGCTTGTTTCCGTAAAGCCGATGGATGAATTCGAGAATTTCTGGCCGATGATCGAGCAACGGATGAAATCCGAATCGGGCATCCAGATCGCGGTGGTCGGCGCCGGCGCAGCGGGCGTCGAGCTTGCGCTCGCAATTCGATACCGGCTGGATCAGATGGACGCGGGGACCGACAAGCGTGCCGGGGTCGTTCTGGTGGAGAGGGACGCCCGGATTCTGAAGGGCTTCCCTGACACGGTGCGAAATCGTTTGACGAGAATTCTTTCGAGAAAAGGCATCGATATCCAAACGAACTTTCGCGCCTTCGATGACGAAGGGGCATCCGGACCCTTCGGCGTACTGATATGGGCCGCCGGCGTTTCACCCGCCGCCTGGCTGGCTAGCTCAGGTTTGGCGTTCGATGCAGACGGTTTCATAGCCGTGAATCGCCACCTCCAGTCGATTTCGCATCCGGCGGTTTTCGCCGCTGGCGATGCCGCGGGCATGGTCGAAACGCCAAGATCCAAGTCCGGAGTCATGGCGGTTCGCCAGGGTCCCGTTCTGACCGAAAATCTGCTCCGCTCGGTGCGCGGCTTGCCGTTGAAATCATTCTCACCACAAAAGGAATGGCTAAGCCTTATTTCGACGGGCGAGCGCTACGCAGTTGCATCGCGCGGGAGGTGGTCGGCGGAAGGGCGATGGGTATGGTACTGGAAGAGCTGGCTGGATAGGCGATTTATGGATCGGTTTTCGGTCTAAGGTTCGGAAGCTTCAGATGGCGGGCCGTCGACGAGGCCAGCGGTTTGTGCCCTCAGGAAGTCTGCGGGAGTATCGATATCCCAAATCTCATGGGCTTCGAACACATCCAATCTCAATTTGTGCAAGCGTTCGCGTGTTCTCGACATGACCTCGCTGGTTCCCCAAGGCATGTCCTCGAATAATTGCGGGACTGGCCTCTTTAGCCCGATGAGAGCGTATCCACCGTCCTCGGCCGGAATGAATGCAGCGTCTGCGCCATCTCGAAGCGCGGATGCGCAGTGTACGAGATGTTCGGCCGCGAGTGCCGGACAATCAGTGCCGATCAGGATAACGGGCCCCTTTGGCGTTAGCGCGTCGAAGGCGTTCAACATGCGTACGCCCAGATCGCTTCCGATTTGCTGATGGGTGGCGATAGCAAATTCCTGGCTTAACGAAGCGAATAGACCGTGTGACTGGTCAGGGGCGCACCACAGGGAGATCGGTCGAAGCGGAGACTGTGTTGCCGTCTCGACCGTCCGACGGACCAAAAAAGCCTGAAGATCCGCAGCGCCCTGGCGGCCGAGCAACGGTATCAGTCGCGTTTTGGCGTATCCTGCCACCGGCGCCTTTGCAAAGATCGCGATCTGGGTCGGGTCAGGCATCTCGTCGCGCATGCGCATATTGCTCCGCCAGGCGAGAAGGGGCGGCGCCCAGGAAATAAGCCAGCCGCAACCGCCACATCAGCAGGATCGTTCTGACAATCCCGTTCCTTTCCCAGCGCCGTCCGGACGTCGTCACTTTCGCCCGAATGCAGGCGGGGGGAGAAAGGCGCTTTAGGGATTTGGACAATGCTATGTCCTCCATGAGCGAAACGGCGGGAAATCCGCCGATCCGTTCAAATGCGTCGCGTGTGACGAAGATGGCCTGGTCTCCGGTAGCGATTCCCGTCCATCGGGATCGCAGGTTCATCATGAATGCGACGCCATTCAGGAGGCGCAACGGAGAGTCGATCTTCACATCGAACCGCCCCCAGACGCAGCCCGGCGCCATGAACGCATGGTTGATTGCTTCCAGGGCGCCCTCGGGAAGTACAGTGTCTGAGTGCAGGAAGAGCAGGATATCGCCGGTCGATTGTCGTGCCCCGGCGTTCATTTGGGAGGCGCGGCCGCGTTTGGCGATAATCGCATTGTCGCAAAGAGGGCACGCGAGCCGGATACTGTTGTCCTCGCTGCCGCCGTCCACGACGATAACCTCGACACCGCGCCGGCGCAGGGGTTGCAGGGCCGAAAGGCTGGTCTCGATTGTCTGTTGTTCGTTCAGAGTGGGGATGATGATCGACAACACTGAGCTTTTCCTCGCGCGACTATCGCGCCTTCACGCCGATCTGATTAAGCATAAGTCGCGCCTTCCTGGTGACGAATGCGATCACAATTACCGTCGCCAACAGGCCGATCGAAAACAGCGCGATCTGCGATATCTTCAGGTCTTCGCTTGTAGCAGCAGTCCGTCCCAAGGTTCCAATATAGACGTAAAGCGACGTGCCCGGAATGATTCCGAAAAACGTCGCGACCACGAAATGCCAGGCCGGAATATCGGTTGCTCCAAAGGCGTAGTTCTGGAGGGTAAATGGGACCACGGGACTCAGCCGCAATAGTCCCACGACCTTCCAT
>JBAQER010000237.1:0-6757 GCA_049286845.1 Bradyrhizobium sp. | reverse complement strand
GCATCCACCATCTTGGTGACAAATTCCGAAGGCGCGAGATAGGCCATTAAATTCCCCTCAATTTCGTTGCTGAATCAGATGCACGCGCCTGTTCCCCGCGCGAGTGCCGGGAACGGCGAGTTGCCGCTTCGACTTTCTTGGATTCACGTTGCATGCGCGTTTCCCCCGGTCCGACCGCGCCCGATCGGAAACAGGGATGCGCACGCCAACCCGTGGGATGGCATCGCGACGACTGCGCCAAGCTTCCTTGAAAAGGTCGCTTCGGGCTGCCCCTGCGCTTCAAGCCTGCATCGGCTTCAGCAAATCCGGCGGACGGCAGTCGTCATTGACCTACGAGATACTGAGCAATCGACATGCCAACAATGCGTGCAGTCGAAGGCATTGAAATCTTGCGGGATTTGGTTCGAAAACCGGCATGCCCGCGAGAATGGGTGCCGTATATTTGAGCAGTTGCACACATGTAGCGCAGAAAAGAGGCGCGATCGGACCCGCAGAATCCGCAGGGAATCAGATCGTACGGATGGATCACCGATCCAGGGCATCTCGACCTTGCTCGTGCCGCGACAGGCGCTGGGGGCGGAAACGTCGGGTGGCACAGCCTGGTCCTGAACCGGGTCTGAACAGCAAGCATCCATGGCGGCCGCCCCCATGAACATGGCTGTCGCCAAGTCCGCCCCTCGGGTTAAACTGCATTCGCCGCGGGAAGGCGGCCGGGGCACGATTGATGAGTTTGTTGAGCGATGAGGGCCCTTCGCAGGCCATCACGATTTTGCTTGTCGAAGACGACGCGCCGACATCGTGGCGGCTGCAGGACGCGCTTGCCAAGGCCGGCTTCCAGGTCACATCGGCCGCGACGCTCGCCGAGGCCCGCGCCAGCCTGGCGCAAGCCGGCCCAAAGGTGCTGCTGACCGATCTGCAGCTGCCGGACGGCCACGGCATCGAGCTGATCCGCGAGACGCGGCAACGCTTCCCCGACACGGAAATCATGGTGATCTCGATTCTCGGCGACGAGGAGAGCGTGATCTCGGCCATCACCGTCGGCGCGACCGGCTATCTCCTGAAGGATGCGTTTCCGACCGACATCGCCGCCACGGTCCACGAGCTGGTTGCCGGGCATTCGCCGATCTCGGCGTCGATCGCACGCTTCATCGTGCGCCGGACCCAGAGCACGCCGGAGCCCCCGCCCGGCCCGCCGCTCAATACCGCCAGGCTGACGCCGCGCGAGATCGATATCCTGTGGGGCATCGCCAAGGGCTTCAGCTATGCCGAGATCGCCGGCCATCTCGGCCTGTCGCGCCAGACCGTTCCCGGCCACATCAAGAACATCTATCGCAAGCTGGAAGTCCACACCCGGGGCGAAGCGGTGTTCGAGGCGCTGCAGCAAGGCTTGATCCGGTTGTGACGGACGCTGCGCCGACCGCCACTTCATCCGGCCGTCGCCGCCGGCCCGAGCGGGCCGCGCTGCTGATGCAGTATCTCCTGCTCCAGGCGGTCATCGTCGTCTTGTGCCTGTTCGTGCTGCGCATACCGCCGCCGGAGCCCTCCTCGCGCTATCTCGTCACCGATTTCAGCCTCAAGGAGAACGGCGCCGAGCGCTCGGTGACGCTGCCGCACTTCACCGCCTCGCGTTATCAGTTGAACGATCCGCCGCTCTACACCGGCCGGTTCACATGGCCGGGCGGCGAGCCGCAAGGCGCATGGGCGGTGTTGCTGCCGCGCTTCACCAACGGCGTCGAGGTGGCCGTCAACGGCGTCGTGATCCTGGACAGCCGGCGCAACCCCGCCGCCAACCGGCCCGATCGCAACACGCCGGAAATCGCGGTGATCCCGGCGTCGCTGCTGCGCGTGGGCGCGAACGATCTCGCCATCCGGCTGTTCGTATGGGGCCCGATCAAGGGCTTTCTGGATCGCCTTTATGTCGGCCCCGACCCGATGCTGCGGCCGAGCTACAACGCCCGGACGCTGTTGTTCGTCACCCTGCCGGTGGTGTTTTCGGCATGGCAGGCGATCCTCGCCGTGATCCTCGGCATCATGTGGGTGATGCGGCGCCACGAGCCGGCCTATGGCGTGCTGGCCGCGGCGATGGCGATCGGCGTCGGCCAGGCGTTCTTTCAGACGCCGCTGCAGGATTCGCCGTTCTCCCGACTCAACGCGATGCTGATCTCTTCGGCGCCGCTGGAGAGCGCTTTCGTCCTGACCTTCGCGCTGTTGTTCTTCGGCTGGAAATGGCCGCGCTACGGCTGGCTCATTTTCACTCCCGGCCTTGTGGTCGCAGCAGCAGGGCTGTTCGGCGATGCGACGCTGAGCCGCGAAGCCTTCCTGCTTGTGGGGGCGCCGACGGTCGGCCTTTACGTCGTGGCGCTGGCGCTGATCGCCGCCCACGCGGTATGGCGGCGACAGGACGCCATCAGTCTCATGCTGGGTTGCGCGCTGACGATCGTCCTGACCTGCTGGGCGCTCGACCTGCTCTCGGTGCTCCAGCTCATGCCCAACCGGCGCATCCTGCTCGCGCGGCTGTCCTATTCGGCGATGCTGGTGGCGATCGGCGCCGGACTGACCTGGCGCTTCGCCCGCGCGCTCAACCAGGTCGACGGCTTTGCCGCCAGCATGGTGACCCTGGTGCGCGAGGCCGAGGACAAGCTGAAGGCCAGTTTCGCCCGCGAGGAAGAGCGCGCCCGTGCGGCGGCGCTGGCGCGGGAGCGCACCCGCCTGATGCGCGACCTGCATGACGGGCTGGGCGGCCAGCTCGTCTCCATCGTCGCGCTGAGCGAGCGCGGCAATGCGGGTGCGGGAATCGGCGAAGCGGCGCGGGCGGCGCTGAAGGATCTTCGCGTCGTGATCGATTCGATGGACGATATCGGCGGCGACCTGATGCTGGCGCTCGGTTCGTGGCGCGAGCGCGCCATGGCACAGCTGCGGCCGCACGATATCGCGCTGGATTTTGCGGTGAGCCCGCAGGGCCTGCCGGTGCATCCCGAACTCAGGCCAGGGCACGTCATCCAGATCGTGCGGCTGTTGGACGAGGCGCTGACCAACGCGGTCAAGCACGCCCGCGCGCGGCGCATCACGGTGAGCATCGAGACGCTCACCGATGCCGCGGGCCTGCCGCGCGGCTGCATCGCCATCGAAGACGATGGCAACGGATTCGAGGTCGCCGCGGATGGCGAAGCGGCCGACGGCGGCCAGAAAGCGGCGCGCGGCTTGCGCAACATGCGAAGCCGCGCCGCCCGTTGTGGCGCGGAACTGGAGATCAGCTCCGGTACCGGCGGCACCCGCGTCAAACTGACATTGCCCCACCGCTTTCCCGACAGCGACGCCGCTGCCGGCTGAAGCGTTTACCGACGGCCGACGCGGTCGACCGGACCGCCACGATTCATCGGCGTGCCGGCGCGGACGCCCACACCCGGCGCGCCGACGCCGGGAGTTACCACCGCGGCGGCGGCCACCGGTGCGGCGACTACAGGCGCGACGACCACGGGCGCAGTCGGCCGGACCACGCAGCCCTTCGGCACGCCCACCGTCTTGCAGTAGACGACGGCGGCCTCGGCCGAGCCGGCGCCCAGCGAAACCGACACCAGTGTCGAAAGCACCGTCAAGGTCAACCCGGCGCCCATCCATCCTGCCTTCTTCAACATCTCATCTCTCCCGATTGGACGTGCAGTCTTGCGAGGACCGATCGATCTTTCGCAGCCGACGCGGCACGATCCATGGGCCATGACCGCCCGCGGCGACATCCCATGAAGATGGGGGGAGCCGGAATCGCCCCGGCGGCGCTACGCATCGTTGATGCCATGAACATGGCATGGACCGCGATGGCGGCTCCGGCGAGGTTGCGGCCGGTTCAATCCAGGCAAACCATTTTTCAGAAAGAGGTGATCCATGAACAAGTCAGTGTTGCTCGCGCTCGTATTGCTGATGACCGGCGCCGCATCGGCGGGCGCGCAATCCGGCCCCAATCCGCAGGAGCAGATGGCCTGCCGTTCCGATGCCGGTAAATTCTGCGCCGAACACATCGGCAAGCCGCCGCAGATGAACGCCTGCCTGCGCGAGAACAAGACGAAGCTTTCCGATTCCTGCCGCAAGGTGGTGGAATCGCGCGGCGGCTGAGCGCGGCGACCGCGCCAGCGGATTGGCTGAGATGAAGATACGAAAAAGGCCGGCGATGCGATCGCCGGCCTTCGCATTCGATGCAGGATCTTCCCCGCGGCCCCGCGCCTCAGATCATCGAGGCGACTTTTTCCAGGCCGATGATGCGGGCGAGCGAGCGCACTTCGCGCTTCTGGTCTTCACGCAACTGGAACAACAGCGGCATCGCCGCGGATTTCAGCTGCTGGACTTCTTCGGCGTCGGGATCGATCGGCGTGCCGGTCGCGTGCGGATCCGTCTTGCGGGTGGCGTGGATCTTTCGGGCAATGGCGCGCAGCGCGTTTTCCACCCCCGGCCAGTAGGATTCCTGATCGGGAGAAAGCTTGAGGCGCTCCTTGATCCCGGCGATCTGCACGTCGCTGAGCAGCGCGTAGGATTTCTGCGGCTGCGGCTTGGCGACTGCCTTCGGCTTCGGCGCCTGCGGGGCCGCGATCTGCGGCGGAACGATATCGGCGGGACCGGCGGCAGCGAAAGCCTGGCGCAGCGGCTCGCTCAGGGTCGCGGTTTGCTGCGGCTCGTACGAGGCCAGCGCGACGGGAGCGGCAACCGCCAGCCTGTCCTTCTTGCTTGCCTTATTGGAGACCGGGTTCTGGATGACGGAAGCGGCGGCCATTTCCAGCCGGGCGCCCGGTATGCTGTCGCGGCCGAGTATGCTGGTGGCGGCGGCGCCGACGACGAGAAAGCAGATCATCGCAATGATGGTGATGGCTCGCGTCAAGCAGCTCTCCGTTTCCTCAAGCGACATGATCACTTTCCCGATAACTGGGCATTAATTATGGCGTAACCACGCCGGCGTGGCGGCGGTCGCCAATTCGGGCGGAATCGCCGCCAAAATGGTTAATTTCAGGCCGCAACGGCCAGATCGTAGGCGTCCTGGATGTCGGCGACGATGTCGGAGGCCTCCCACAGCGCATCCGGGGCGACCGAGCGCAGGCTGATGGTCCAGTTGCCGCCCCTGGAGGTGCGGGGCATCGAGACGATGTCGAACTGCACGCTGCGGCACAGCGGATGCCGCTCGAGCGCATAGGCGACCCGGGCCCTGATCTCGTCGATGGTGGCCGGGGTTTTGGCAAAAAGCGTGTCGAAATCCATCTCGCATCCCCTT
The DNA here is from genome assembly GCA_049286845.1 of Bradyrhizobium sp. Taxonomy (GTDB): domain Bacteria; phylum Pseudomonadota; class Alphaproteobacteria; order Rhizobiales; family Xanthobacteraceae; genus Bradyrhizobium. Next base: position 1,506 of record JBAQER010000237.1, on the reverse strand, counting down.
GAACGGTCGTGCGGCCCGGCCGATCGCGATAAGCGAAGGCCGGTCCCGGACCTGATTCTTGGAGCGAGATGGTTAATGACGCCTTAAGCGACGCCTATCCGTAGAACCACGGCGGGCGGCGGCGGCGCCGTTTCGATCAGTCCGGAACGATGCGCACAGCGCCGCGCGCGGCGCTGGTGGTCAGCGCCGCATAGGCCCTGAGCGCCATCGACACCTTGCGGGTTCGCTTGGCCGGCTTCCACGCCTCTGCCTTGCGGTTCAGCATGGTCTGCCGGCGCTGCGCCAGGACCGTGTCGTCGACCAGCAGGCTGATCGAGCGGGCGGGAATATCGATGCTGATGCGGTCGCCGTCCTCGACCAGTCCGATCAGGCCGCCTTCCGCCGCTTCCGGCGAAATATGTCCGATCGACAGACCCGAGGTCCCGCCGGAGAAGCGGCCATCGGTGATCAGGGCGCAGGTCTTTCCGAGCCCCTTCGATTTGATGTAGCTGGTCGGGTACAGCATCTCCTGCATGCCCGGCCCGCCGCGCGGCCCCTCATAGCGGATCACGACGACGTCGCCGGCCTTGATCTTGCCGCCGAGGATGCCTTCGACCGCGGCGTCCTGGCTTTCGAAGATCCGCGCCGGCCCCTCGAATTTCAGGATGCTCTCGTCGACCCCGGCGGTCTTCACGATGCAACCGTCCAGCGCCAGATTTCCCGACAGCACGGCGAGGCCGCCGTCCTTGGAAAAAGCATGCTCGGCGTCGCGGATGCAGCCCTTGGCACGGTCGGTATCGACTTCCTCGAAGCGGCGTTCCTGACTGAACGCCACCTGCGTCGGCACGTTGCCGGGCGCCGCCTTGAAGAAGGTACGGACGCTTTCGCTCTTGGTGCGCCTGATATCCCAGCGGTTCAGCGCGTCCTCGAGCGACCTGGAGTGCACCATCGGCAGCTCGCTGTGGATCAGACTGGCACGGTCGAGCTCGCCGAGAATGGCCATCACGCCGCCGGCACGGTGAACGTCTTCCAGATGCACGTCGGGCACCGAGGGCGCCACCTTGCACAGCACCGGCACCCGGCGCGACAGCCGGTCGATATCCTGCATGGTGAAGGGGATGCCGCCTTCATAGGCGGCGGCCAAGAGATGCAGCACCGTGTTGGTCGATCCGCCCATCGCGATATCGAGCGTCATGGCGTTTTCGAACGCCTTGAAGCTGGCGATGTTGCGCGGCAGAACCGTCTCGTCGTCCTGCTCGTAATAGCGGCGCGCCAGATCGACGATCAGATGCCCCGCCTCGACGAACAGACCCTTGCGATCGGCATGGGTCGCCAGCACCGAGCCGTTGCCGGGCAGCGCCAGGCCCAGCGCCTCGGTCAGGCAGTTCATCGAGTTGGCGGTGAACATGCCGGAGCACGAGCCGCAGGTCGGGCAGGCGTTCTGTTCGATCGTCTCGACTTCGGCGTCGGAATATTTGTCGTCGGCCGCCATCACCATCGCGTCGACCAGGTCCAGAGCCTGCAGCT
>JBAQER010000236.1:0-5292 GCA_049286845.1 Bradyrhizobium sp. | reverse complement strand
GTCTGGATGAAACCGCGATTGTGCGTCGGGCTGATCAGGATCTCGTTCATACAGACCCGCGGCGGCATGCTGGCGACGAAGGCGATGGTGCGGCCGCAATCTTCGGGCTGCAGCATCTTCGCCTGTTCGGCTTCGCTCGGCACCACCGGCCGCAGCTTCAGGATCGGGGTTGCGACCTCGCCCGGCGACAGACAACAGGCCCGCAGGCCGTTGACGCATTCATCCATATTGAAGGAATGGGTCAGCGCCAGCACCGCATGCTTGGTCGTGGTGTAGGCCGGCCCCGGCATCTTCGACACGTGACGCCCGGCCCAGGACGCGACGTTGATGATGCAGCCGTCCTGCTGCTTGCGCATCGCGGGCAGCACCGCGCGCATGCAATACAGCACGCCGTTGAGATTGATATCGACCAGTTTGTTCCAACCTTCCAGTTCCATATCGGCCCAGCTGCGTTTCGGCACATTGATGCCGGCGCTGTTGACCAAGAGATCGATGCGGCCGTGTCTGGCTAGAATCTGCTCCGCGGCCTTGGTCACGTCGTCGGATTTGCTGACATCGAGCGGAATCGCCTCGGCCTTGCCGCCTCTCTCAGTGATTTTCGCCACCACTGCGTCCAGCGCATCCTTCCGGCGTCCGGAAACCACTACCGTCCAGCCATCCGCGGCCAAGGCCTCCGCACCGGCCTCGCCGATGCCGCTGCCGCCGCCCGTCACCCAGGCCACGCGTTTCCCGTTATTTGACATGCAAACTGTCTCCGTTGCTTTGTGAAGGGCCTTTTTGCTAATCCAGCCAGCGGAATTTCCCGGCCTTTGCCCCCTCAGGGAATGTTGCATGAACGCCAACGTCAACGCCAACCTGTTTTCCCGCCTGTTCGACGGCATCGACGATCCCTCGCGCCTCGCGATCGAGATGATCGACGGACAGCGCATCAGCTATGGCGATCTCGTGGCCCGCGCCGGGCAGATGGCGAATGTGCTGGTGTCGCGAGGCGTCAAGCCCGGCGACCGCGTCGCGGCGCAGACCGAAAAATCGGTGCCGGGGCTGGTGCTGTATCTCGCAACCGTCCGCGCCGGCGCCGTCTATCTGCCGCTCAACACCGGCTATACGCTGAACGAACTGGAATATTTCATCACCGACGCCGAGCCGTCGCTGGTGGTGTGCGATCCGTCGAAGGCGGAAGGCATCGGCGCGATCGCCGCGAAGGTCGGCGCCAGGGTCGAGACGCTGGGCGCCGACGGCAAGGGATCGCTCACAGACGCCGCCGCCACGGCGAAGCCGGATTTTGAAACCGTCGCCCGCGCCAACGACGATCTCGCGGCGATCCTCTACACCTCGGGCACGACAGGCCGTTCCAAGGGCGCGATGCTGACGCATGACAATCTTGCGTCGAATTCACTCTCGCTGGTCGATTATTGGCGCTTCACGGACAAGGACGTGTTGATCCACGCGCTGCCGATCTATCACACCCACGGATTGTTCGTGGCGAGCAACGTCACGCTGTTCGCGCGCGCGTCGATGATCTTCCTGCCGAAATTCGACCCCGACCTGATCATCAAGCTGATGGCGCGCGCAACCGTGCTGATGGGCGTGCCGACGTTCTATACGCGTCTGCTGCAAAGCCCTGACCTGACCAGGGAGGCCACCAGCCATATGCGGCTGTTCATTTCGGGCTCCGCGCCGCTGCTCGCCGACACCCATCGCGAATGGTCAGGGCGTACCGGCCATGCCGTGCTCGAGCGCTACGGCATGACCGAAACCAATATGAACACCTCGAACCCCTATGACGGCGAGCGCGTGCCTGGCGCGGTCGGTCATCCGCTGCCCGGCGTCTCCGTGCGCGTCACCGATCCCGAAACCGGCAAGGAGCTGGCGCCCGAAACCATCGGCATGATCGAGGTCAAGGGCCCCAACGTGTTCAAGGGCTATTGGCGGATGCCGGAGAAGACCAAGGCCGAATTCCGCGACGACGGCTTCTTCATCACCGGCGACCTCGGCAAGATCGACGGCAAGGGCTATGTGCACATCGTCGGCCGCGGCAAGGATCTCGTGATCTCCGGCGGCTTCAACGTCTATCCGAAGGAAATCGAGAGCGAGATCGACGCCATGCCGGGCGTGATCGAATCCGCCGTGATCGGCGTCCCCCACGCCGATTTCGGCGAGGGCGTCACTGCGGTCCTGGTCTGCGACAAGGGCGCCAAGGTCGACGAAGCCTCGGTGCTGAAAGCGCTCGACGGCAGACTGGCAAAATTCAAGATGCCGAAGCGGGTGATCGTGGTCGAGGAATTGCCGCGCAACGCCATGGGCAAGGTACAGAAGAATATTCTGCGCGATACCTATTCGAAGATTTACGCGAAGTAGATCGTATCCCTCATGGTGAGGAGCGCACCGGACAGCGCTTGCGCTGGCCGGCGCGCGTCTCGAACCATCTGGCACACTGCCTGCTGCCATCCTTCGAGACGCCGCGCGAAGCGCGCGCGGCTCCTCAGGATGAGGTCCGCCTAGAGCAAACTGATCACAAACCGGCCGCCGACGAGAAACAGATATGTTCCGAACGCCATTTCCAGCGTGCGCTTGGACATCGCATGTGCGGCCTTCACGCCGAGCGGCGCGGTCAAAAGGCTGGTCGGCATGACAAGCACGGCGCCGATCAGCGAGACATAGCCGATCGCAAACGGCAATTGCAGCGCGGCGACCTCGGGATAGCGCATCGCCGCCGGCCAGCCGGCATAGATGTAACCGATGGCGCCGGGAATCGAGATCAGCACCGCCAGCGCCGAGGAGGTCGCAACCGCCTGATGGATCGGCCGGCCGTAAAAGGTCATCAACAGGTTGGAGAACAATCCGCCTCCGATGCCCATCAGCGTCGAGAGCAGGCCGACGAAGAAGCCGTAAAGCTTCATCAGCGGCCCCCGCGGCAAGTCGTCGCCGAACTTCCAGGTCTCGCGCGACAGCAGCAACCGCGCCGCGGCTGACCATGCCACCATGACGAACACGATCTTGAACAGCCGCTCCGGCGCGTAGCGCGCGGTGACGCTGCCGGCGATCACGCCGGTCACTATCGGCAGCCACCAGGTCCGCAGGATTTCCATATCCACCGCGCCGCGGGCGTAATGGGCGCGATACGAGCGGATCGAGGTCGGAATGATGATGGCGAGCGACGTCCCGATGCACAGCGGCATCCGCACTTCCAGCGGCACGCCGGCGAGCCGGAAGCATTCGTAAAACACCGGCACCAGGACGGCGCCGCCGCCGATCCCGAATATGCCGGCCAGAAAGCCCGACAGCGCCCCGACCGCCACCAGCAGGAGCGCCAGTTCAGCAAGCTCCAAGACATCAAGGCCAGCGATTGCCATCTCCGGTTTCCTACGGCCCGCGCCAGTCTGCGAGCGTTCATGAATCGTGCTTCAAGTATACCAGCCACCAGTGCTCGCCGAGCTTGTCAATGCCCCCTAATTGCAAGGCCCATCCATAGATGTGAACCGCGGTTCGGAATTGGCGATTTTCATCGTTGCGCTCACTGTTTCGACTTCGTAAATAGACCTCGTCTATCGCGATCCCTCGAAGGGCCCGTCGCGGGCCCGCCAACCGTCAAAGCCGCCGATGACCGCCAGGATCGAACGACCGCTTTCGCCCCATCTGCAGACCTATCGCTGGACCCTGACGATGGCGCTTTCCATCGTCCACCGCGTTACCGGCGTCGCGCTGTATTTCGGTACCCTGCTGCTGGCATGGTGGCTGATCGCAGCGGCTTCCGGCCCGGCCGCCTATGCCAATGTGCAGGCCTTTACCGGCAGCATCATCGGAAAGCTGATCGTATTCGGCTACACATGGGCGCTGCTGCATCACCTGCTTTCCGGGCTCAGGCATTTCGTCTGGGACCTCGGCTACGGCTTCAAGGCCAGCGAACGTGAAACGCTGACCTGGGGCGCGCTGATCGGCGGCGTTTCGCTGACGGTGCTGGTCTGGATCGCCGCTTATGCCATCGGAGGCGGACGATGACCGCGCCAACTTCACCCGCAAAATCCATGCGCACGCCGCTTGCCCGCGTCCGCAACCTCGGCGCTTCGCATTCCGGCACCAGCGACTTCTGGCGCCAGCGCCTCACCGCGGTGGCGATGACGATCCTGATCGTGCCGGTCATCGTGGTGGTCCTGATGCTGCTCGGCCGCAACCAGGCCGGTGCTGCGCAGATTCTCGGCTCGCTGCCGATCGCGATCATCCTGCTTCTGTTCATCATCGCCAGCGCCTGGCACATGAAGATCGGCATGCAGGTGGTGATCGAGGATTACGTCCATAACGAGAAGCTGAAGCTCGCCAGCGTAATGGCCAACAACTTCTTCTCGATCGCGGTGGCGCTGGCTTCGATCTACGCCATTCTCAAACTGTCGTCTGGAGTTTAGCCCATGGCCGTTGGCGGAAATGGCAAGGGGAACGGCGCGCCTGCCAGCAACGGCCACGCCTACCCGATTGAAGAGCATACCTACGATGTCGTGGTCGTCGGCGCCGGCGGAGCCGGCCTGCGCGCCGTAGTCGGCTGCAGCGAAGCGGGCCTGCGCACCGCCTGCATCACCAAGGTTTTTCCGACCCGCTCGCACACGGTCGCGGCCCAAGGCGGCATTTCGGCGGCGCTCGGCAACATGCACGAGGACAACTGGCGCTGGCACATGTACGACACCGTCAAGGGGTCGGACTGGCTCGGCGACCAGGATTCGATCGAATACATGGTGCGCCAGGCGCCGGAGGCGGTCTACGAACTCGAGCACTGGGGCGTGCCGTTTTCGCGCACCGAAGACGGCAGGATCTATCAGCGGCCGTTCGGCGGCATGACCGTGGACTTCGGCAAGGGCCAGGCGCAACGCACCTGCGCCGCCGCCGACCGTACCGGCCACGCCATGCTGCACACCATGTACGGCCAGGCGCTGCGCCATTCGGCGGAATTCTACATCGAGTTCTTCGCCATCGACCTCATCATGGACGACCAGGGCACCTGCCGCGGCGTGATCGCGCTCAAGCTGGACGACGGCACGCTGCATCGCTTCCGCGCGCAAACCACCGTTCTTGCCACCGGGGGCTATGGGCGCATCTATCATTCCTGCACCGGCGCCCACACCCAGACCGGCGACGGCAGCGCGATGGCCTTGCGCGCCGGCCTGCCGCTGCAGGACATGGAGTTCGTCCAGTTCCACCCGACCGGCATCTACGGTTCTGGCTGCCTCGTCACCGAAGGCGCCCGCGGCGAAGGCGGCTATCTCGTCAATGCCGAAGGCGAGCGTTTCATGGAGCGCTATGCGC
>JBAQER010000235.1:0-2176 GCA_049286845.1 Bradyrhizobium sp. | reverse complement strand
CTGCGCACGCTGGCCATGCTGAAGGAATACGGCTGGTCGCCGGCGCGCTGCGTGCCGCACGGCGGCCACCAGATGTCGCTGGCGATCGCGGCCGGCCTGGGCCTGGGCGGCAACGAGTCCTATCCCGTTCTGGTCCTGCCCTACGGCGGATTCCCCGACGGCGTGTAGGTGGTGGACAGCTACGTCACGCTGCCCGAGCTGCCCGGAATCGGCTTCGAGGGCAAGCCGCTGTTCCAGCTGCTGGCGCAGCGCTACGGCAACGGCGAGGCCAACCGCAAGGTGTTCGTCTACGCCGCCGGCGGCTATTACTACCCCGGCAAGGACGACGAGAAACTGAGGGCCGAGATGCGCAGCTACCTCGACCGCGGCTACTCGGTGGTGAAGATGAAGATCGGCGGCGCCCCGCTGGCCGAGGACTGCAAGCGCATCGAGGCCGTGCTGGACATGCTGGCGCCCGGGCAGCGCCTGTGCGTCGACGCCAACGGCCGCTTCGACCTGAAGACCGCCGTCGACTACGCGAAAGCGATGGCGCAGTACAACCTGTTCTGGTACGAGGAAGCAGGCGATCCGCTGGATTACGAACTGCAGGCCGAACTGGCGCAGCACTATGCCAACCCGATGGCGACCGGCGAGAACCTGTTCTCGATGCAGGACGCGCGCAACCTCATCCGCTACGGCGGCATGCGCAAGGATCGCGACTGGCTGCAGTTCGACTGCGCCCTGAGCTACGGCCTGGTGGAATACCTGCGCACCCTCGACATGCTCAAGGACTACGGCTGGTCGCCGTCGCGCTGCGTGCCGCACGGCGGCCACCAGATGTCGCTGGCGATCGCGGCCGGCCTGGGGCTGGGCGGCAACGAGTCCTATCCCGACCTGTTCCAGCCCTATGGCGGATTCCCCGACGGCGTGAAGGTGCAGGACAGCTACGTCACGCTGCCGGAGCTGCCCGGCATCGGCTTCGAGGGCAAGAGCGACCTGTATGCGGTGATGAGAAAGCTCGCGCCCTGACCGGTCGCGCGGGAGGATGCGCAATGCGTCCGCGGCCGCTATAGTGGGCGGCGGCTGTCTGCTGCAGCCCGGAGGGAGAACGACATGAGCACTCGCTACGTGATCAACGTTGACCTTGCGGATATCTGGGCCACTCCCGATCGCAAGAAACTGCTGCGCACCGTGGCATGGGGCGACGAGATCATGGTCTCGGCCATCACGTCCACCGCGGTGGAGGTCGATGCCGTGGTGTACGTCGAGCAGGCCGAGGGCAGTGTCGTGTCCGAGAAGGTCAAGGGCTTCATCGTGCCGAAGAAGGGCGACACCTCGCTCAAGCCGGCCGACCTGGTGATCAAGCCGGCCCAGAACGCTGTGCTGCGGGTCAATTTCGTGGACGTGCAGCAGGGCGACGGGGCCGTGATCGAGACGCCGGACGGCAAGGTGGTGCTGGTGGACGGCGGCGACAACCAGATGTTCGCCCGCTACCTGGCCGGGCGCTTCCGCAACACGACGGCGGCCAAGCCCAAGGACATCGACTGCATCCTGGTGACGCACGGCGACGCCGACCATTTTTCCGGCCTGGTCGAGATCTTCGAGTCCGAGACCCACCCCGAAGCGCGCAAGCGCCTGTTCATGCGGCCGCACCGGGTGTTCCACAACGGGATCGTGAAGCGCCCGAGCACGAAGAACGGCAAGAAGGTGCCGGATCGCGAGCTGCTGGGTGCGACCCGCGAAGCCGCGGACGGCTTGTACATCACCGGCCTGGAAGACGACCTGCTCGCCGTCGACGACGCCCAGATGAACCAGCCCTTCCTGGCGTGGAAGGCGGCGCTTTCGCACTACAACAAGAAGCGCAAGATCGCTTTCCGCCGCCTGCAACTGGGCGACGACAAGGCTTTCGATTTCCTCAAGGCCGGCGAGCTGGGCATCGAGGTGCTCGGCCCCATGACGGCGCAGCTCAACGGCAAGCCGGCGCTCAAATTCCTGGGTGAGCCGCCCAAGGGGCCGCGCATCGGCCACGAGTCGCTGGAGGAAACCGACCTCAAGACGAGCGGCTTGTCGGCGTCGCACACCATCAACGGCCATTCGATCGTGTTCAAGCTCAACTATGGCGGCTTCAGTTACCTGTTCTGCGGCGACCTGAACGACGAAGCGAGCCGCTTCTTGGCGCGCGAGAACAACAAGGGCA
>JBAQER010000234.1:0-20859 GCA_049286845.1 Bradyrhizobium sp. | reverse complement strand
CTCGTGACGGGCGACCTCGCCGACAAGGCTGCGCTCGCACGCGCCTTCGCACAGCACGATATCGTCGCGGTCATGCATTTCGCGGCATCGAGCCTGGTCGGCGAGTCCGTCGCCGATCCGCAGAAATACTACATCAACAACCTGGCCGGCACGCTGTCGCTGCTGGACGCCATGCGCGAGGCCGGTTGCAATCGTCTGGTGTTTTCATCGACCGGCGCAGTCTACGGCAATGCCGACAGCAGGGCCTTGCCCGAAAGCTACCCCTGCGCGCCGATCAATCCCTACGGCGCCTCGAAATGGATGATCGAGCGAGTGCTCGCCGACTATCGCAGCGCCTATGGACTGGGATCGTTTGCGCTGCGCTATTTCAACGCCAGCGGCGCCGATGCGGATGGCGGCATCGGCGAACTGCGCGACAACGAAACCCACCTCATTCCCCGCGCGATGATGGCGCTGCAGGGCCACGTGCCCGATTTCGCGGTGTTCGGCGACGATTACGGTACGCCAGACGGCACCGCCATCCGCGACTACATCCACGTCACCGATCTGGCGGCGGCGCATGTGCTGGCGCTGAAACTGCTGCTGCAGGGCCATGGCGGCGGCGCTTTCAATCTTGGCACCGGCACCGGTTTTTCGGTGCGCGAGATTCTCGGGGCGATCGCAGCCGAGACCGGCCGCGAGGTACCGCACGTCGTCAAGCCGCGGCGATCGGGCGACCCGACCTACCTGGTCGCCGACCCCACCGCGGCGCGCGAGACCCTGAAGTTCCGCGCCGCGCATTCCGATCTCGCAACCATCATCCGCACCGCCTGGGCGTGGCACCGCAAGGCTCACCCGCTGAAGGCGGACGCACCCGTCCTGTCTCCCGCCGCCTGAGTTTCCCGCACAAGACGAGATATCCGGATGCGGCCTGCCGCCGCCCGTCAACGCGCCGCCTGCGCGGTGGCACGCTTCGGCCGCGACCGCCGGGTCGATTTCTCCGCGGCGTCACCGGCCGCGGGCTGCAGCGGCGGCGAGACCAGCACCGGCGCCGACCGAAGCAGGCTGGCCATCTGCCGGGGCGGCAGCGGCTTGCTGAACAGATAGCCCTGCATCTCATCGCAGGCGTGATCGCGCAGGAACACCTGCTGTTCGGGCGTCTCCACGCCTTCGGCAACGACCGTCATTCCCAGCGCCTTGCCCATGCTGATGATCGCCTGCGCGATCGCCTGATCCTCCGAATCCTTCGGCAGATCGCGAACAAAGGAGCGATCGATCTTGATGGTGTCGATCGGGAACTGCTTCATCAGGGACATCGACGAATAGCCGGTTCCGAAATCGTCGATCGCAAGCCGGATGCCGCGGCTCTGGATGGCGTCCAGCACCTTGATCGCCCGGGCCCCGCCCGGCCGCCGAGACGCTGCAGTGCACCCTAGAATTTGCGAGGAGGTCATTGCTATCGGGCCACCGCTTTGAGACCATACGGCCTGCGACAAGAAGTAAGACCCGCCTCCCGCGCGGGCGTTGAAGAGGACCCCATGCCCATTGTCCAGGCCGACCGTCTCACGCGGATAGGTGCTGCGCTGCTCAGGGCTGCCGGCGCGTCGGACGAGGAAGCCGGCGCGGTGGCGACCGGCTGCGTCAATGCCAACCTCACGGGCCATGACTCTCATGGGGTGATCGCGATCCCGACCTATATCGACCGCATCAAGGCCGGGCACATCGTTCCCGGCGCGAAATGGACGATCGAACAGGAATCGCCGACCACGACCGTGATCGACGGCCACTGGGGGTTCGGCTTTCATGTCAACGCCAAGGCGATGGCGCTGACCATCGAAAAGGCGAAAACAGCGAATGTCGCGGCCTGCACCGTGTTCCGGCAAAGCCATGTCGGACGGCTCGCCGCCTATCCGCTGATGGCCATCGAGGCCGGCATGATCGGCATCGCCACCGCCGATTCCGGCCGCTCGCCGAAGATCGTCGCGCCATACGGCGGCCGCGAGGCGCGGCTCGGCACCAATCCGATCTCCATCGCGGTGCCCTCGGATCTCGAGGCGCCCTTTTACCTGGATATGGCGACCTCGGCGGTCGCGGCGGGAAAGATCGCGCTCGCCGTTTCCCGCGGTGAAGAAATTCCGAAGGGGTGGATCGTCGACAGCGAAGGACGCCACACCACCGATCCCAGCCAATACCGCAAGGGCGGCGCGCTGCTGCCGCTCGGCGGCACCGAAGGCTACAAGGGAAGCGGCCTCGCCGCCATGGTCGAGGTGCTGTGCGGACTTTTGACCGGCTTGGGGTTCGGCGTGGAGCCGACGGGACGGCATAACGACGGATGCTTCATGGCGGTGTTCAACGTCGCAGCATTCCGTCCGCTGAAGGACTTCAAGAAAGAGGTCGCCGAATTCGCGCGCTATCTGAAGGAAACGCCGCCGTCGGAAGGTTCGACCGGCGTATTCTATCCCGGCGAGGTCGAATATATCCGCGAGCAGCAGCGCAAAATCGCAGGCATCGAGATCGAGGACGCGACCTGGGACAAATTGCGCGCGCTTGCCAGCGAATACAAACTCGCCACCGAACTCGATCTGGCATGACAATCAATCCGGCCGGCACTGGGAGAACAGCATGACACGGCAAATGGTGATGGTGGGGTTCCTGCAGGCCCAGAACTGCACCAATCTGCCGAGCTCATGGCGCCATCCGGAATCGCGCGACGACTCGATGTCGGCGGACTACTATCAAGAGATCGGCCGGATCCTCGAATCCGGAAAATTTCACATGGCGTTCTTCGACGACCGGCTGGCGATGCCGGACCGCTACGGCAACGATCATGCCCATACCGTCGAATACGGCATCCGCTGCGTGAAGATGGATCCCGTCATCGTTCTGACGGCGATGGGCATGGCGACCGAAAAGCTCGGCCTCGCCTCGACCTGCTCGACCACCTATTACGAACCGTTCGATGTCGCCCGCCGCTTCGCTACCCTCGACCTGATGACCGGCGGCCGCGCAGCCTGGAACGTGGTGACGTCGATCAACGACGGCGAAGCCCATAATATGGGAAAGGACGCCCATCTCGAACATGATTTCCGCTACGACCGCGCCGACGAATTCATGGAGGTGGTGCTCGGCCACTGGGATACCTGGGAAGACGGCTCACTGCTGATCGACAAGAACAGCGGCCGGTTCGCCGATCCCACCAAGGTCAAACGGCTCGATCACAAAGGAAAATTCTTCAAATCGCGCGGGCCGTTCACGGTGCCGCGATCCCCGCAGGGCCATCCGGTCATCATCCAGGCCGGCGCCAGCGGCCGCGGCCAGCGTTTTGCGGGGCGCTGGGGCGAAGTGATCTTCACGGCGGCGCGCAATCTGGCGGGCGCCAGGGAAGGCTACAGCGCCGTCAAGAACGAGGCCGCCAAGGCGGGCCGCGATCCCGACCACATGTTCCTCTGCAACCTGACGACGCCGGTATGCGGCGCGACCAAAGCGGAAGCCGAAGACAGGATGGCGCTGATCGAAAAGCTGCCGCTGGAAATCGATGCGCTGTCGCTATTGTCGGAGGGGCTGAACTACGACTTCGCCTCCAAAGGCATCGACGAGCCGCTGACCACGGAAGAACTGCAGGGCATGCAGGGTATCCTCGGCATCCGCGACGGCGTGCTCAAGACCTCCGGCAAGACCAATCCGAGTGCGCGCGATTTTGTCACGTTCAGCGGCCGCGGGCAGACCGCGGACGCGATCGTCGGCGGGCCGAAGGAGATCGCGGACAAGCTCGAAGAGATGTTCACCGGCGGCGGCTGCGACGGCTTTGTCATCGCGGCCACCTGCGTGCCGGGATCCTATGCCGACTTCGTCCGCCACGTGGTGCCGGAACTGCAGCGGCGCGGCCTGTTCCAGAAGGACTATGCCGGCAAGACCCTGCGCGAAAACCTCGGCTTGCCGCGTCCGCCGGCCGGCGCTTGGAAAACCAGGCCGCAGATCGCTGCCGAATAGGAAGGATTGCAGGATGCGCTGGCTCAAATTCACCGCCGCGGGAGAGACTTCCTGGGGGATCGTGGAGGGCGACCGCGTCATTGCGGTCGGCGGCGACCCCTTCGGCGAATGGCAGCGCACGCAGCAAACCCATGCGCTGAGGGATGTCAAAATCGAGCTGCCGCTGGTGCCGCGCACCTTCTATTGCGTCGGCCTCAACTATCTCAAGCACCTCAAGGAAGCCGCCGACAAGGCCGGCACTGTTCCGAACGTGCCTGATAGACCCGAGATCGGCTATCGCGCCCAGAACGCACTGATCGCGCATGACGAGGACGTCGTGATCCCGGCGACCGCCACCGAAAAGATTCATTACGAGGGCGAGCTGGTCGTCGTGATCGGCAAGAAGGCCAAGCACCTCACCGAGCGAGACGCGATGTCCTGCGTGTTCGGCTATACCATCGGCAACGACGTCAGCGAGCGGACCTGGCAGAAGGCCGATCGCGGACTGTGGCGGTCCAAGAATGCCGACACCTTCAAGCCGATGGGGCCCTGGATCGAAACCGATGTCGACCTCGACAAAATGGAAACCATCGTCAAGGTCAACGGCAAGGAAACCGGCCGTTTCCGCACCAACGACATGATTTTCGGCATCGTGCCGTTCATCGTCGAGCTGACGAAATATTTCACGCTGTGGCCGGGCGACGTGATCTGGATGGGGACCGACGGCGCCTCGCCCGATCTGCGAGCCGGCGACGTGGTCGAGATCGAAATCACCGGGATCGGCACGCTGCGCAACAGGTTCGTCAAAGAGGCGCCTGTTCGATCCTGATCCCAGCGTCCCGGGTCGCCTTGCGCCGGCGCTTCTCCTCGCCGGCGGACATCGCGGTCACGCCGCAGGCAGTATGAAAATTCACACCGCGGTGGCCTTGGCGAAATCGACATAGATTTCGCGCAAGCGGTTGGTCATCGGGCCCGGCTTGCCATTGGCGACTTGCTTGCCATCGATGGTCACCACCGCCTGCACGAATACGGTGGCGCTGGTAATGAAGGCTTCCTTGGCCTCCAGCGCCTCCGCAACCGTGAACGGACGCTCCTCAACGCGCAGCTGACGCTCCTCGGCGAGCGCGACCACCGCCTTGCGGGTACAGCCCGGCAGGATCGCGGAAGAATTGTGCCGCGTCACGATCACGTCGTCCTGGGTCAGGATGAAGCAGGACGACGACCCGCCCTCGGTCACCTGGCCATCCTCGACCATCCAGGCCTCGCCGGCGCCGGCTTCCGCCGCGGCCTGCTTTGCCAGCACCTGCGCCAGCAAAGCCACGCTCTTGATATCGCGCCGGACCCAGCGCAGGTCAGGCACGGTGATCACGCCGATGCCGGTCCTGGCCGATTCCGCATTCACGATGTCCTTGACCGACGTGAACATGATCAGCGTTGGCTTGACGCCTTTCGGAAAGGCGAAGTCACGCCCGGCGTCGGCACCGCGCGTCACCTCCAGGTAGACCATGCCGTTGACCAGATTGTTACGCGCGATCAGTTCCTTCTGGATTTCCTGGATGCGATCGGTGGTCTCCGGCAAGGCCAGCGCGATCTCACCGACCGAACGCTGCAGCCGCGCCAGATGCGAGGCGCTGTCGATCAGCTTGCCGTCGAGCACGGCTGCGACTTCGTAGATGCCGTCGGCGAACAAGAAGCCGCGATCCAGTATCGAGACCTTGGCCTCTGACATCGGCACAAACGAACCGTTGACGTAAGCGATCTGTTCCAAGCGGGCTCTCCTGTAGGGTGCAAAGCGGTTGCGCGGCACCATATACGCAAATTGTTAATGCGGATAAACCCTCGAACCGTCATTCCGGGGCGCCTCGTAGAGGCGAACCCGGAATCTCGGAGATTCCCCGGTGCGCAATTGCGCACCGGAGGTCTGGTCCTGCGGACCATCCCGGAATGAGGCGGGACCCTAATGCGAGAGAATCTTGGACAGGAATTTCTGCGCGCGGTCGCTGCGGGGACTGCCGAAGAAATCGGTCTTCAGCGCGTCCTCGACGATCTCGCCCCTGTCCATGAAGATGACCCGATGCGCCACCTTGCTGGCGAAACCCATCTCGTGAGTGACCACCATCATGGTCATGCCCTCGCGGGCGAGGTCGACCATGACGTCCAGCACCTCGCTGATCATCTCGGGGTCGAGCGCCGAGGTCGGCTCGTCGAACAGCATCGCGATCGGATCCATCGCCAGCGCCCGGGCAATGGCGACACGCTGCTGCTGGCCGCCGGACAGCTCGGCCGGATATTTGCGTGCATTTTCCTTCAGCCCGACACGCTCCAGCAGCTTTTCGGCCTTGGCCACTGCCGCGTCATGCGACCGGCCCAGCACCTTCTCCTGTGCCAGGCAAAGATTCTCGATGATCTTCAGGTGCGGGAATAATTCAAAATGCTGGAACACCATGCCGACGCGGGCACGCAATTTCGGCAGGTCGGTCTTGGGGTCGTTGACCCTGATGCCGTCGAGAATGATTTCGCCGCCCTGAAACGGCTCCAGCGCGTTGACGCATTTGATCAGGGTCGATTTGCCCGAGCCGGACGGGCCGCATACGACCACCACCTCGCCCTTGGCGACGCTGGTGGTGCAGTCCTTGAGCGCCTGGAAGCCGGGCCCATACCATTTGTCGACGTGTCTGATCTCGATCATGCGCGCTTCCCTAACGGACAATGCTGATACGCGCCTGCAGGCGCCGGACGCCGAACGACGCAATACAGGAAATGGCGAAGTAGACTACCGCCGCGAACAGGTACATTTCGACCAGCCGGCCGTCGCGCTGCGCGACCTTGCTCGCCGCGCCGAGGAAATCCGGCATCGACAGCACATAGACCAGCGAGGTGTCCTGGAACAGCACGATGGTCTGCGTCAGCAGCACCGGCAACATGTTGCGGAATGCCTGCGGCAGCACGACGTAGCGCATGGTCTGTGCGTAGGTCAGGCCGAGCGCGTTGGCGGCGGCAGGCTGGCCCTTGGAGATCGACTGGATGCCGGCGCGCATGATCTCTGAAAAATAGGCTGCCTCGAACATGATGAAAGTAACGAGCGCGGAGGTGAATGCACCGACGCTGATCGGGCGCGAGGCGCCGGTGACCCATTGCCCCACATAGGGCACCAGGAAATAGAACCAGAAGATCACCAGCACCAGCGGCAACGACCGCATGAAGTCGACATAGACCCCGGCGATGCGGCCAAGCAGCTTGAAACCGGACAACCGCATCAGCGCGATCAGCGTGCCGAAGATGATCCCGCCGAGGGCGGAGAGCCCGGTCAGGGTCAGCGTGAACGCCATGCCGTCGAGGAAGAGGTAGCCGAACGAACGGCGGATGACGTCGAAATCGAAACTGGCGAACATGGCCGCTATTTCCCCGCGATGTAGCCGGGGATCGCCAGGCTGCGTTCGAGGAAACGCATGCCGGCGACGACGACGATGTTGATCAACAGATACATCACGGTGGCGGCGGTGAAGGCCTCGAACACCTGGAACGAGAATTCCTGCATCGACCGTGCCTGGCCGGTCAGTTCGATCAGGCCGATGGTGATTGCGACCGCCGTGTTCTTGATGGTGTTGAGGAACTCCGACGTCAGCGGCGGCATGATGATGCGGAACGCGATCGGCAGCAGCACGTAGCGATAGGCCTGCAACGTGGTCAGCCCGAGCGCGGTCGCGGCCTGTTTCTGCCCACGCGGCAGCGAGGCGATGCCGGCTGCCAATTGCACAGCGACACGCGCCGACATGAACAGCCCGATCCCGATCGCGGCCGTGAAGAACGGCGCGTTGGGAAGCTGTTTCAGCCACAGTCCCCAGCTTCGCGGCACCAGTTCCGGCAGCACGAAGAACCAGAGAAACAGCTGCACCAGAAGCGGCATGTTGCGGAAGAATTCGACGTAAGCGAAGCCGACCCAGGAGGCGGTCTTCGACGGCAACGTGCGCAACACACCGATGACAGACCCGAACACCAGCGCGATGATCCAGGCGAAGATCCCGGTCTTGATGGTCAACCACAGTCCCGACAGCAGCATATCGAAATAGGTACCGGTCCCGCCCGGGGCCGGGTCGAAGAAGATGCTCCAGTTCCAGTTATAATTCACAGGGCTTTCCGTCCGCTACGCCGCTGATACTTGCTCATGCAACGACCGTGCCGTTGCATGAGCAGTAGCATGATCATGCTTTGACGATAGAGCCCTATTTATAGGAGTCCGGGTCGGGAGAATCGGAGGGCTTGGCGAACTCGTTCTTCAGCTCCGGCCCGATCGGGACGTTCAGGTTCAGCCCCTTCGGCGGGATCTTCTGCGTGAACCATTTGTCGTAGATCTTCTGGCCCTCGCCGCCCTGATAGACCGCAGCCGTGGCAGCATCGACCACCTTCTTGAAGGCCGGATCGTCCTTGCGCAGCATGATGCCGTAGGGCTCGGGCTTGGAGAAGGCATCCTTGGAGATGACATAGTCGCCCGGCGCTTTCGATCCGGCAATCAGGCTCGCCAGCAGAATGTCGTCCATCACGAAGGCGACGGCGCGGTCGGTCTCGATCATCAGGAAGGCTTCGGCGTGGTCCTTGGCCGGGATGATGTTGACGTTGAGACTGCGTGCGGCATTGGCCTCGGTGAGCTGCTTGATGTTGGTGGTGCCCGATGTCGAAACCACCGGCTTGCCCTTGAGATCGTCGATCGAATTGATCTTGCTCGATTTCTTGGTGACGTAGCGGCTCGCGGTCAGGAAGTGGGTGTTGGTGTAGGCGACCTGCTTCTGCCGCTCGACATTGTTGGTGGTCGAGCCGCATTCCAGGTCGATGGTGCCGTTCGCCAGCAACGGAATGCGGGTCGATGACGTCACCGGATTGAGCTTGACTTCGAGCTTGTCGAGCTTGAGCTCCTTCTTCACGGCGTCGACGATCTTGTAGCAGATGTCCATCGCGTAGCCGATCGGCTTCTGGTTGTCGTCCAGATAGGAAAATGGAATCGACGAGTCGCGGAAGCCGAGCGTGATCGCACCGGTCTCCTTGATATTCTTCAGCGTGCCCGTGAGCTGCTGCGCCATCGCCGGCCCGGCGCATAGCGCGGCGGCGAGCGCGTAGCCAATCATCGCTTTACATTTCATACGTATTCTCCTTGCTTGGTGGGTGTCGACTGCTTGAAAATCTGGCCAAGGACCGGCGCGATGTAGCGGCGAAAGAGATCGTCCTTGAAGATGCCCGGCTCGCCCAGGCCGCCGCCGGCGCGCGATAGGAAAACCGCCAGGACCGCATCAGGACCGCCACGCGCAGGCGCCCGCTCGAGCGGCCCGGGAATTCCGGCAAACGCCTTGATCACCGCGGCGTCGGAGGGGTTCGGGGATGACGTCATGCGCTTCAAGCAGGCGTTTTCCTGCAATGCCGACATTGGCGACTGGACGGAACGGACCCTTCCGATCCCCCATATCTATGACCGGAACGTCAGGCCATCGCAATGGGCCGTTTGGAGGACCCGCCGCGATACGCCAGATCGCACCGGCCGGCGCGTATTTTTCCATGGTGCGGCAGGCTTATTGTCGCACGCGCCGATTCCGGGAGGAATGCCGTCGGTACCGCGATTTACGCGCTTTTCTTCCCAATCGTTTTCGGGGAAGATCGAACGCAGGAGCCAGAACAACGCCGGTCCCGACATGAGCGGGACCGCAAAGGGAGAAACCAGGATGTTTCGACGTAATCGTTTGATGATCGCCGTGGCGGCGGTCGGCATGCTGATGTCTGCCGGTGCCGGCGCGCAGGACTATCCGACCAAGCCGATCACCTTGATCGTGCCGTGGCCTGCGGGGGGATCGACCGACATCTCGATGCGCGCGATCGCCGACAGCGCATCCAAGATTCTCGGCCAGCCGATCACGATCGACAACAAGGCCGGCGGCAGCGGTACCGTCGGTCCGGCCACCATGGCGGCAGCCGCGAAGCCCGATGGCTACACCATCGCGCAAATCCCCATTACCGTGTTCCGCCTGCCGCTGATGCAGGACGTATCGTGGGATCCCGCCAAGGACTTCACCTACATCATTCATCTCACCGGCTACACGTTCGGCGTCACCACCAGCGCCGAGTCGCAGTTCAAGGCCTGGAAAGACGTGGTCGACTACGCCAAGCAAAATCCAGGCAAGGTGACTTACGCTACCCCGGGGGCCGGAACGTCGCTGCACATCGGCATGGAACAGATCGCGGGATTGGCGGGGATCAAGCTCACGCAGGTACCGTTCAAGGGTGGCGCGGAGACCAATGCCGCGGTGCTCGGCCAGCACACCATGCTGCAGGCCGATTCGACCGGCTGGCGCCCGCTGGTCGACGCCGGCAAGCTCCGCCTCCTGATGGTGTGGACCTCGGCGCGGTCGCCGAATTTCCCCAACGTGCCGACGCTCAAGGAACTCGGCTATTCCATGGTCTACGATTCACCGTTCGGTATCGCCGGACCCAAGGGCATGGACCCGAAGATCGTCGCCAAGCTGCACGACGCCTTCAAGAAGGCGCTCGATGATCCCGCCGTGATCGCGACGCTCGCCAAATTCGATATGGTTCCGAACTACAAGAATACCGAAGACTACAAGAAGTTCGTCGTCGAGGTCACCAATTCCGAACTCAAGGTGATCGAGACCCTCGGAATGGCGAAGAAGAAGGCGAACTAGATTCCAATCCGGGGAATGGCGTCATCCCTCGCGCGAGCGCAATCGCGCTCGTCGCGGCCGCCGCGAAGCCTCGAAAGATGGACCCGGGCACCGTCGACCTTCTCGGGCCTGGCTACGCTTCGCACCTCGGGGTGACTGCGATCTGAAGGCATGATGCATGAGCAATGACAGCAACGTAAAACTCCGCCTCGACAATTCCGAACTGTGGGGCGGGCTGATCGGGCTGGCGCTCGGCGGGTTCGTCACCTGGTCGGGGCTGAAACTCAAGCTCGGCACCATCAACGATCCCGGCTCCGGCTATGTGCTGTTCTATACGGGCATCCTGATCTGCGTGTTCGCCATCACCATCATTGTCGCGGCCGTGACCGAGGGCGGCCCGACCTTCGCCTCGCGCTGGAAGGACACGCGCTGGACCAAACCGTTACTGGTCATCGCCTGTCTCATTGCGTTTTCATTTTCGCTCAATACGCTCGGATTCCTGCTCTCCACAATCCCGCTGATGCTGCTGCTGCTGCGCCTGATCGATCCGGTGCGCTGGTCGCTGGCTATTCCGATCGCCCTCCTCGCGCCGCTCGGGGTGTGGTGGGTTCTCAAGCGCATGCTCCTGATCCAGTTGCCCTCGGGCATCTTCGAAATCGGCTGACCGGACCCAATCATGGACGTACTTTTCAATGTCGCGCAGGGTTTTGGCGTCGCCCTGCAGCCGATCAACCTGCTCTACTGCTTCATCGGCGTCTTTATCGGCACGCTGGTCGGGGTGCTGCCCGGCATTGGCCCGATTTCGGCGATGTCGCTGCTGCTCCCTGTCACGCTGTCAGGAACGCCGGAGTCCGGCATCATCATGATGGCCGGCATCTATTACGGCTCGATGTATGGCGGCTCGACCACCTCGATCCTGGTCAACATCCCTGGCGAGGCCGCTTCCGTCGTGACCTGCATCGATGGCCATCAGATGGCGAAGCAGGGCCGCGCCGGTCCGGCACTCGGCATCTCGGCGCTGGGCTCGTTCATCGCCGGCACGTTCTCGCTGATCGCCTTGATGCTGGTGGCGCCAAAGCTCGCCAGCGTTGCGATCGCGTTCGGGCCGGCGGAATATTTCAGCCTGATGGCTTTGGGGCTGGTGGTGTTGACCTTCCTCACCCAGGGCTCGATGGCGAAGGCGCTGTTGATGGCCTGTATCGGCATCGTGCTCGGCCTGATCGGATTGGACAGCATCACGGCGCAGCCGCGCCTGACCTTCGGCCGCATGGAGCTGATCGACGGCATAGGACTGGTTCCCGTCGTGATGGGTCTGTTCGGCATCGCCGAGGTGCTGACCAATACCGAGCAGGTCATCAAGCGCGACATCATCAACGCCAAGATCACGCAGCTGCTGCCGAGCAAGGCGGACTGGAAAGCCAGCGCCGGACCGATCGGGCGCGGCACCATCCTCGGATTCTTTTTGGGGATCCTGCCTGGCGGCGGCGCCGTGATCTCTTCGTTCGCGTCTTACGCGCTGGAGAAGCGGCTGTCGAAGACCCCGGAACGGTTCGGCAACGGCGCGATCGAGGGCGTCGCCGGCCCCGAATCCGCCAACAACGCCGCTGCGGGCGGCGCCTTCATTCCGCTGATGACGCTCGGCATTCCTCCGAACGTGGTGATGGCGCTGTTGCTCGGCGCCTTCGTCATTCACGGGCTGCAGCCCGGCCCGCTGATGATCACGCAAAACCCCGGCCTGTTCTGGGGCATCGTCGCCAGCATGTATATCGGCAACGTCATGCTGCTGGTGCTCAACCTGCCGCTGATCGGAATGTGGGTTCAGCTGTTGAAGCTGCCCTACAACATCCTGTTCCCGCTGATCATCCTGTTCACCATCATCGGCGTCTATTGCTCCAGCAACAACGTGTTCGACGTCTATGTCATGATCGCCTTCGGCGTGATCGGCTATTTCATGCGCAAGCTCGGCTACGAGCCGGCGCCGCTGGTGCTGGCCTTCGTGCTGGGGCCGATGCTGGAAAACAACCTGCGCAAGTCGCTGATCCTGTCGCAGGGCGATCTCTGGACCTTCGTGGAGCGCCCGATCTCGGCGGCTTGCCTGGCGCTGGCGGTGGTACTCCTGATCGGCCCCTTGCTGCCGTCGTTCCGCAAGAAGCGCGAACTGGTGGCGCTGGACGAGGGCGTGTAGGCTTCACAGCAGCCTGGCGCGCACGAACAGCGCCCGGAGCGCATTGGTCGCCTGCACGCTCAGCATGGCGTTCTCGGCCGCCGCCTCTAGCGCGGCCCTGGCGTCGCCATGCAGCGATTTGAATTCCATCCACTCGACCGTGCTGAGACTGGTGATGAACCCGTAAGCCTGACCGACGGTCTCGATTGCCACGGCCTTGCCGTTGAGCTTGACCCGGAACGTCGCCTTCAGCCGTGTTTCGGAGGTCGACACGTTGCTCATCGCGGAACTCATTTGCGGTCACGTGGCATCTCGCCGAGATCCCAGAACAGGCCGGCCATGATACCGAGCGCTTCTTCGGTGACCGAGAGGAGAATGTGCTCGTTCGGCGCATGCTGCGAGCAGCCCGGATAGGAGTGCGGCACCCAGATCGTGGGCAGGCCGAGCCCCTCGGAGAACACGTCGTTGGGCAGCGCGCCGCCGAAATTCGGCAGGATCGCAGGCGCCTTGCCAGTGGTCTGCCGGATCGACTCCGCCACCCAGTTGACCCAGGGGCTGTCGAAATCGGTTCGCGAGGCGGCAAAGCTCTGCGCCGCGCTGACCTCGACCATCGGAAAACCATGGCTGTGCAGATGCGCCCTCAACACCTCGACAATGTTATCGACCCCGGTGCCGACGACAAAGCGAAGCTGCAGCACGGCGTGGGCTTCGCCGGGAATGGCGTTGGCGGGCTTGTCGATGTTGCCGGCCGAGACGGCCAGCACTTCGAGCGTGTTCCACGCGTAGAGCCGTTCGGCCGCCGACAGCCCCTCCTCGCCCCAATTCTCCGATAGCGCCGGCTCATCGGCGGTCGGCTCGACCTTCACATCGGCCAGCGTGGCGCGGATCTGGTTGGAAATACGTGGCGGCTTCAGTTCGTTCAGCAACAGCCGTCCGTGACTATCGACCAGGGTGGCAATCGCGCCGGCAAGAATGGTCGCGGGATTGGCCAGCACGCCGCCCCAGTTGCCGGAATGATGCCCGCCGTCGCGCAGCTTGACGTCGAGGTGAATCCGGATTCCGCCACGACAGCCGAGGAAGATGGTCGGGCGATCCGCCGAAAGCCGCGGCCCGTCGGAGGCCAGAAACAGATCGGCCTTGAGTTCTTCACGCAGCGCCTCGCAGACCTGGCGCAAATCCGGCGAGCCGATCTCCTCGCCCGTCTCGACGATGAATTTGGCATTGAAGCCGAGTCGACCGCCGCGCGCCTCGCGCACGGCGCGGAGTGCCGCCAGATTGATGCTGTGCTGCCCTTTATTGTCGGCAGTGCCGCGGCCGTAAACCCGATTTCCCGATATCGTCGTCCGCCACGGATCCAGATTGTCGCGCCATTCTCCGGCCATGCCGTCGACGACATCGCCGTGCCCGTACATCAGAACGGTCGGCGCGGAGGCATCCTCGCGATACTCGGCGATGAGGTAAGGCCCCTTTCCGGTCGGCGATTCGACCAATCGTGTCGCAAAATCGAGTTCCGCGAATGACGGCTGCAATTCCTGCTCGAGATAGGCGCGCAAAGCATCGCGCCTGCCGGGGTTCTGGCTTTCGGTGGGATAGGCGACCCTGCGATCGAGTTCGGCGACGAATTCGCCGGAATGAAGAGTTTGGCGCGCCCGGTCGATGGCGTCAGTTCTGGTCATGTCTTGCTTTTCCCGGTCGCAGTGCTCTTCGCGTTCACGGCAACGTAGCGAGATACGGCGCCGATCGGAAGTGGCGCGACGCCGACAATTTGCTTTGCTAAAGCGACCCGGAATGCAACAATTTCGGGCAATGGTCCCGCGTTCGACCGCGCGTTCAGGGAAGACAACGTACCCAAGGCCCTTCGTTCATGAAAAAACAAATCCGGCTCAACGCCTTCGCCATGAACTGCGTCGCGCATCAGTCGCCGGGGCTGTGGACCCATCCGCGCGACCGCACCACCGAATACAACCGGCTGCCGTACTGGACCGATCTCGCCAGGACGCTGGAGCGCGGGCGGTTCGACGGGCTGTTTCTCGCCGACGTGCTCGGCGTCTACGACGTGTTCGGCGGCAGCCCGGACGCGGCATTGCGCAACGCCACGCAGACGCCGGCCAACGATCCCTTGCTGCTGATTTCGGCGATGGCGGCCGTTACCGAAAATCTCGGCTTCGGCGTCACCTCGAACCTGTCCTACGAGCCGCCCTATACGTTTGCGCGGCGGATGTCGACGCTCGACCATCTGACCGAGGGGCGGATCGGCTGGAACGTCGTCACCGGCTATCTCGACAGCGCCGCCAAGGGCGCCGGCAAGGACAAGCAGACCGCGCATGACGACCGCTACGATGTCGCCGATGAATATATGGAGGTGGTCTACAAGCTCTGGGAAGGCAGCTGGGAGGACGACGCGGTGTTGCGCGACCGCGCCCGCGGCATCTTCGCCGATCCCGCCAAGGTGCACCGGGTCCAGCACGCGGGAGCCAACTATCGCGTCGACGCCATTCACCTCTGCGAACCCTCGCCGCAGCGCACCCCCGTGCTCTATCAAGCCGGCACCTCGCCGCGCGGACGGCAGTTCGCGGCGGAGCACGCCGAATGCGTGTTCATGTCGGGCCCCTCGGCCAAGATCATCGCGCCACGCGTCGCCGCGATCCGCGAACTCGCCGCCAAGGCCGGCCGCAATCCGGCCGAGATCCTGATGTTCAGCATGTTCACCATCATTCTCGGCCGCACCGACGCCGAGGCCAAAGCCAAATACGCCGACTATCGCAGCCACATCAGTCCCGAGGGCGCGCTCACCTTGATGTCCGGCTGGACCGGGGTCGATTTCTCGACCTACGATCTCGACCAGCAGGTGCGCCACGTCGAGAACGACGCCGGCCGCACCGCGATGGACAACATCACCCGCGCCGATCCAGACCGGGTCTGGACCGTGCGCGAGGTCGCCCAGCATGTCGCCATCGGCGGCATCGGCCCGGTCGCGATCGGCACCCCCGAAAAGGTCGCCGACGAGATCGAAGCCTGGTTCGACCAGACCGACGTCGACGGCCTCAACGTCCCCTTCGCGGTCTCGCCCGGCGATTTCGAGGACATCGCCGACATGCTGGTGCCGGAACTGACCCGGCGCGGACGCTACAAACAAGCCTACGCCAGCGGCACGCTGCGCGAAAAACTGTTCGGCTCCGGCCGCGCGCGGCTCAGTGCGCCGCATCCGGCCGTGCAGCACCGCCCTCACATCAGAGCGAAGGCGGCGGAGTAGGAGCAAGCACGCTATTTAGACTCCGTCATTCCGGGATGGTCCGGAGGACCAGACCTCAGGTGCGCAATTGCGCACCGGGGAATCTCGAGATTCCGGGTTCGATGCTGCGCATCGCCCCGGAATGACGAGATTTTTCACACCGTGCCGTCCACCACCACCTCGATCAGTTTGGCGCCGGGCCGCGAAATCGCCGATTTCAGCGCGGGCGCGATCTCGCCAGGCTCGGTGACCCGCACCGCTTCCATGCCGAGCGATTTTGCCAGGCCCGTGAAATCCACCTTGGGTTCGACGAAATCCATGCCGACATAGTGATCGTCGCCATGGAACGCCAAGAGCCGCTGCTTGATGATGCGGTAGCCGCCATTATTCACAATCACCACCGTCAGCGGCAGCTTGTGATGCGCCGCGGTCCACAGCGCCTGGATCGAATACATCGCGCTGCCGTCGCCGGAGAAGCACACCACCGGCCGGTCGGGGTTGGCGATGCTGACGCCGACCGAGGCCGGCAGTCCCCAGCCGATGCCGCCCGACGCCAGCGCATGATAGCCGTAGCGGTCGCGATGCGGGCGCAACGCCAGGATCTGCCGCGACGACGTCAGTCCCTCGTCGACCAGGATGGCGTTCGCAGGCATCGCCTCGACCACCTGCAGCGCCAGCCAGTCCGGATCGATCGGCGAACGGTCCTTCGCTTTGGATATCTGTTCGACCAGCGTCTTGCGTTTCGCGGTCCAGTTCTTCGATGCCAGCGCGGCGATGCCCTGCTTGGCCCGCGCCTCAAGCGCTGCACCCCCGGCGGCCTTCAGCGCCGGCACCAGCACGCGCAGGGTTTCCCTGACGTCGGCCTTCAGCGCGATCTCGGCGCCGTAATTCTTGGCGAGATCGCCATCGACCAGGCCGACCTGCACGATCGGCATGCCCTCGGGCAGCGGATCGACCTCGCTGTAAACCGACATCCGCAGGGGATCGGCGCCGAGCACGATCATGAGATCATAGGGCGACAGCACCTCGCGCACCTGCTTCTGCAGCCGCGACAGCGCGCCCATGAAGCACGGGCTCTCCGACAGGAATTGCGCGCCGTAAGGCGTCGAGCACTGGTAGGCGGCACAGCCGAGCGTCTCGGCCAGCGAAGCGGCCTCCTGCAGCGCGTCGCTTTTGACGATTTCGTCACCGGCGATGATGACCGGATTTTGCGCTTTCAGGATGCGCTGCGCCAGCGCCGCCAGCGATTCGTCGGACGGCTTCACCCGCGTATCGACGCGGGTCGAGCGGCCGAGTTCGATGCCGGCTTCGGCGTTCAGGATATCGCCGGGCAGCGAGATGAACACCGGCCCGGTCGGCGGCGTGGTCGCGATCTTGGCGGCACGGCGCACGATCCGCGGCAGGTCTTCCAGCCGCGTCACCTCGACCGCCCACTTCACCACCGGTTCCGCCATCTGCACCAGCGGTCCGTACAGCACCGGCTCCATCAGCCCGTGGCCCTGCTCCTGCTGGCCGGCGGTCAGGATCATCGGCGTGCCGGTGAAGCTCGCATTGAACAGCGAGCCCATCGCGTTGCCGAGTCCGGGCGCGACATGGACGTTGCAGGCGACGAGCTTGCCCGAGGCACGGCTGAAGCCGTCGGCGATGGCGACCACCAGGCTTTCCTGCATCGCCATCACATAAGTGAGGTCGGGATGGTCCTTCAGGGCGTGCATGATCGGCAGTTCGGTGGTGCCGGGATTGCCGAACAGATGCGTGATGCCCTCGTCCTTGAGCAGTGCCAGGAACGCCGAGCGCCCGGTGATGCGATTCATGAAAACCCTCCCCTTCCCGCGGCCGTTACCGTCGGGGTTTCGGCATCATGGCCGATCCGGAATGACGGAGGCAATGGAGCGCGGTCATGGCTGCCCTGCGTCGCCTGACTCGACATCACGCGCCGGCTGCTCCAGTTCAGAACATCCCCTCATGCTCAACGCGCTTCTTCTTTTTCGAGCGCTGCCAGACCACGCCGGGAAAACCCTTCAGCGCCACCAGCGGCTCGCCGGTGTAGGCCCACTCCTGCAACTCTTCGATCGCGATATGGTAGAGCGGCTGGCGGCCGGTGCGGCCCGAGAACAGCGCGCGCGGAATATTGACCATGTGCGGCGAGCGCGCGCGTTCGTAAAACAGCGGCGTGCCGCAATGCGAACAGAAGCCGCGCACGGTCTTGGTCGCATGGTCCTCGAAGCGCGCGATGGCCGCCTTGCCCTTGGTCACCCGAAAACGCTTGCGCCAGCTGCCGACATAGGTCGCATAGGCCGCGCCATGCGCACGCCGGGAGGCGGCCGAATGATCGTGCCAGGCCCAGCGCGCCGGCGTGTCGATCTCGAAGGCGACCTTGCCGCACAGGCATTGGCCGTTCGCGATTCCACCCGCTTTCGCTGCTCCTGTCATTTGCGCTTCCTGTGTCTCCGTCTCGAGATTCCGGGTTCGATGCTTCGCATCGCCCCGGAATGACGATGACCTGTCACGCCTTCTCCAGCTCCCCATAAACCGGGTAGTCCGTGTAGCCCGCCGCCTCGCCGCCGTAGAAGGTGGCGCGGTTGTAGGGTGTCAGCGGCAATCCTTCGCGCAGGCGGCGAGGCAGATCGGGGTTGGAAATGAAGATGCGCCCGAACGCGACCGCGTCGGCGTGCCCGGCGGCGATCGCCGCATCCGCAGCCTCGCCGGTGAAGCCGCCGGCCGCGATCAAAACGCCGCGCCAGATCGGACGGAACAGCACCATCGCCGACGGCACGTTCTGGTGGTTGACCTCGGCGCGGCCCGCGCCGCTCGAGCGCGGCTCGATGAAATGCAGATAGGCCAGGCCAAGCGGATTGAGCGACTGGACGACATGGGTATAGAGCGGCATCGGGTCCAGCTCGCCGGAATCATTGGCGATGCCGTAGGGCGACAATCGCACGCCGACGCGGTTCGCGCCCCAGACCTCGACCGCTGCTTGCGTGATCTCCAGCAGCAGCCGCGCGCGGTTTTCGATGGAGCCGCCATACTGGTCGGTGCGCAGATTGCTGCGCGACTGCAGGAATTGCTCGAGCAGATAGCCGTTGGCACCGTGGATCTCGACACCGTCGAAGCCGGCCGCCCTGGCGTTGGCTGCGGCCTGCCGGAAGGCCTCGATCACGCCGGCGACTTCGCCGGTCTCGAGCGCCCGCGGCGTCTCATAGGCCGTCACCTTGCCGTCCGCCGTCATGGTCTTCAGGTCAGGCGAGATCGGCACCGCCGAGGGCGCCACCGGCAGCACGCCGCCGGGCTGGAACGAGGAATGCGAAACGCGGCCGACATGCCAGAGCTGCAGGAAGATCACGCCGCCCTTGGCGTGAACGGCATCGACGACCTCGCGCCATCCCTTGATCTGCGCGTCCGAATAGATGCCGGGCACGCCGGGGCTTCCGAACGCCGTCGCCGCGACCGGCGAGGCTTCGGCCACGATCAGTCCGCCAGCCGTCGCGCGCTGCGCGTAATATTCCACATTCAGCGGCCGCGGCGCCAGCGAGGGCTTTTCCGCCCGCATCCGCGTCAACGGCGCCATCACGACGCGATGCTGGAGCTGGTAGGGTCCGATGTCGAGCGGCGAAAACAACGACGGAAATTTCATGTTGGCCCCGGATGATTGATCGATGGCGATATGTAGCCGGTTCCCCCGGGGCGGCAAAGGCCAGCCGGCGCGATCGCCGCGAATGAAGACCTCCCATGCGGTTTCGTGCATGGTGGGCCCGCCGCATCGCCATAACTCGTCGCATGCCATCGCCACCTCAGGAGAATGCACGTGCTCCACCCAGCCATGTCCCCCAATAATGTCGCCGTGATCACCGGCGGCGCGTCCGGCATCGGGCTTGCCGCCGCGATGCGGTTCGCCGGCCTCGGCATGAAGGTCTGCATCGCGGACCTCGGCGGCGACCGGCTCGCGGCGGCGGAAAAGAAACTGGCATCGGCCGCGCGAGGCGGCGCCGCCGATATCATGGCTGTCGCGGTCGATGTCAGCCGCATCGAACAGGTGTCGGAACTGGAAAGCGCGGTGCGGCAACGGTTCGGCGGCGCCGATATCCTGATGAACAATGCGGGCATCCAGCCGGGCAGCAAGATGTTCGGGCCGCTGGAAAACTGGCAGCGCATTCTCGGCGTCAACCTCTGGGGCATCATCCATGGCTCGCAGGTGTTTGCGCCTGACATGATCGCGCGCGGGCGTCCGGGCCTGATCATCAACACCGGCTCGAAACAGGGCATCACCACCCCGCCCGGCGATCCCGCCTACAACGTCTCCAAGTCCGGCGTGAAAGCCTTCACCGAGGCGCTGCAGCACGAATTGCGAAATACGGCGGACTGCATGGTCAGTGCACATCTGTTCATCCCCGGCCACGTCTTCACGCCCCTCACCGCGCGCGGCCGCACCGAAAAACCTGCCGGCGCCTGGACGCCGGAGCAGACCGTCGACTTCATGATCGAGCGCGTGGCGGCCGGCGATTTCTACATCCTCTGCCCCGACAACGACGTGCCGCGCAGCCTAGACGAGCGCCGCATTCTCTGGGCCGCCGGCGACATCGTCGAAAACCGCCCGGCGCTGTCGCGCTGGCATCCGGATTATGCCGAGGCGTTTGCAACGTTTGTGAAGGGGGAAGCCTACGGATGACGAAGGCTCTCAATGTCGTCCCAGCGAAAGCAGGGACCCAAAACCACCGGCAACAGTTATTGCCAAGAGTGTCCGCCTCCGTGCCAAAACGATAAGCCGCGGCGTATGGGTCCCTGCTTTCGCAGGGACGACCAACAGGTTTTCGAACAGCAACAAACGCGGCTTCGCGATCTCGCGGCGCGTTTCG
>JBAQER010000233.1:0-16362 GCA_049286845.1 Bradyrhizobium sp. | reverse complement strand
GACGTGGATGGCCGGGACGTCTCGTGCGAAGACGTGCTTCGCACTTTTGCCCGGCCATGACGATCAATTTATCTTCCGCTCGCTGCTGTCAAGAACGCGGCCAGCAACCCCTACGCCGCGACGCCGTGCGCGGCGATGATCTGGTCGGCGGCGCGGCCGGTGACTTCGGCCATGCGGTCGAAAGCCCGCGTGAAACTGCCGGCGCCCGCGGTCGCCGACCGCAGCTCCACGATCAGCTCGCCGATTTCAGCCTCCGGCATCATGGCGCGGACGCGGTCCCATCCCGGCCAGCCATCGCGGGTATCGAAGCCGAGAATCTGCCCGCGCCGTCCCGACAGGATGGCGTTGATCTTGGCGGTGGCGTCGGTCGGACAGACGATCTCGACCACATGGATCGGCTCCAGCAGCACCGGCTGGCACTGCGGCAGCGCCTCAGAGACGCCGATCCGCGCCGCGGTCCGGAAGGCGAGATCGGAGGAATCGACGCTGTGGTAGGAGCCGTCGGTCAGCGTCACCTGGACGTCGATCACGGGAAAGCCGAGCGGCCCGCGCAGCAGCCCGTCGACCACGCCCTCTTCCACCGCGCCGATATAATTTCGCGGCACCGCGCCGCCGACCACACGTTCATGAAACTCGAAGCCGCCGCCGCGCGGCATCGGCTTGATCTCCAGCACCACGTCGCCAAACTGGCCATGGCCGCCGGACTGCTTCTTGTGCCGGCCGCGCTGGGTGATCGATTTGCGAATCGTCTCCTGATAGCCGATCGAAGGCGGTTGCGATTTGACGTTGACGCCGAAGCGCTCGCGCAGCCGCTCCAGCGCCACCCGCAAATGCATCTCGCCCTGCCCCCACAAGACGATGTCGTGGGTGCGCGGATTGTGAATCATGGTCAGCGAGGGATCCTCCTCATTGAGCCGCAGCAATGCCTGGCCGAGCTTGACGTCGTCCTTGCGGTCGGTGGCCGACAACGACATCGCCAGCACCGGCGGCGTCGGCTCGACGCTCACCAGCGCTTTCGGCGCGGTCTTGCCGCTCGACAGCGTGTCGCCGGTCTTGATGTTGTCGAGCTTGCCGAGCGCCACCGTGTCGCCGGCGTCGGCGGAGGCGCGCTTGCTGTCGTGCGCGCCGGTGACGGAAAGAATTCCGGAGACCCGGCCGGTCTCGCCCGATGACGACTGCAGCGTGGCGCCGTCGTCGAGATGTCCGGCGAGGACGCGCGCCAGCGACAGCTTGCCGCCGTGCTGCAGATGCAGGGTCTTGAACACATAGGCCAATGCGTCCTTCGCCGAAGCCGCGCCGAGCCGTTTGGCGGTCTCGGCGACCCCGGGCGATTCATGGCGCAGCGCCTTCATCAGCCGCAGCACGCCGTTCTCGCGGAGCGCCGAACCGAGCAGCACCGGACAGATCAGGCCTTCGCGCAATTCACGGGCGAGATCGTCGAAGATGGCATCGCGCGGCGGCGCGATATCCTCGAGCAGTTGCTCCATCAGCGCGTCGTCGTGATCGGCGAGCTTTTCCAGCATCGAGAAGCGGGCTTCCTTCTCACGGTCGAGATCGCCGCCTTTCAGCGCCACCACTTCGGACGCCTTGTGTTCGCGGTAGACGAAGGCGCGCTCCAGCGCGAGGTCGACGAAGCCGGCGATCAGGTCGCCGTTCCAGATCGGAATCTGCCGCAGCACCAGCGGGATCCGCGACGCCGGCTGCAGGGTCGCGAGCGTCTCGCGGATGCGCTTGTTGGCGCGGTCGATCTTGTTGAGAAACAAAAAGCGCGGAATGCCGAGATCCTCCAGTTCGCGCAGAATGATCTGAAGCTGCGGCAGCTTTTTCTCGTCCGCCTCGCAGACCACCACCGCGGCATCGACCGCCGGGATCGCGGCGCGCATGTCGTGCGCGAATTCGATCGAACCGGGACAATCGATGAAGGTGTAGCTGTCGCCCATGAAACTCGTGGTGGCGGCGGTGAGGCCGGTGCCCATCTTGTGACGGCGGGCCTCGGGGCTGGCGTCGCCGACCGAGGTTCCGGCGTCGACGCTGCCGGCGCTCCGGATGGCGCCGGTGCGCGCCAGTATCGCTTCGAGAAGTGTGGTTTTACCGCTTTGGAAAGGGCCCACCAGCGCAATGCACCGTGGACCGCGGGGACTTCTGACGTCTTGTCCCATTGCCGCCTCCTTGGTTGGAGCTCGGCCCTTGATTGGGTCGGCGAATGGATGGTCCGCCCGTCCCGGGATTTTGGCAAGCGGGAAAAACGTCGTTGTGGCGAATTGTGACGTGCCCTGCGATGACGCACCAATCCGACGTTGTGGGAGATGCGATTCATTTTCAAATACCAGATACGCGTCCGCATTCTCGCGGCGGCAGGCGCCCGAGGTTTGCGTTTCGTTGTCCCTCGAAAATGAGGGAGCAGGGAATGCCGGATGCGCGCTGCACCCGCGGTCTCGCGTGCATTGGGTAGAGAGAAAAGTGCACACGAGCATACAGGGCAGCGGAGAACATCCGACATTCCCTGCGCAATGGCTTTACGGCTTATCTCGCGCTCACCCCGGAGTATCGGGCTCTTCTCGCCTCCGTCGCCTGCGGATAGCTGGCTCATCCGCGCCCGGTCGGGCCGACTTGCCTTCCGCAGGCTTGACGCCGACCATTGAGGCGTCAGGTCCACACGATTTTGCCGTACGCTTCGACACCGCTCGTCAGCACTTCCTGCGACCGCTCACGGAGTTTATCCCGCCCTGCGATCCTTTTCCGCGCACGATGCCGCCGCGTCCACCGCAATCCCATCCCAACGTTCGGTGACGATGGCCAACGCCCCTTCCTAAGGAGACAGGATGGCGTGAATTGTAAGGGTGATTTGCATTTCGGAAAAAGCGAAATTTTGTCCGTCGGGTTGATTTGTCGCAGCAGCGCGTACCGTGTGTTCGAATGCCATTCCCTCCACCAACTTCGCCGCAGCCGTCCTTTCTCCGTGCGATAATGTTGGGAACAAGCGCCGTCCCTTGGGCGATTAGAGTTTCTATTCGACGAGAGCCTAATCAGGGAGAGCAGGCACGCTATAACTGACCTCGTCAAGGATAACCGTTTCCACTGAAATCTGATCAAACGGCCAAGGGTTGTGCTCAGCTTCGGGAGGCATCCCCTGAGTTTGAGCCCTCTCTATTAATCACAGGGAAAAAACCCGCGCGGCCTTCCTCGGGGTTTCCAGTAAATTTCTGAGCGTTAGGCAGCTGTCGCACGTCGTCCGGTGGGTCGGTGTTTTCAATGATGATGACTTGCTGATCGTTGCCGATCTGCTTTAGGTACTCGTAGAAGCGCACCTTGAGGTCGGTGTGGCGCAAGTCATCGTCATCCCCGTCTGGCTCCTTGTATGATAGCAGAGGAGAGTCGAGTAACGCAAAACCTGGATGGGGTGTCGCTTGCTGCTTGCAATACTGCAATAGTCCGATAGTGAACGCGGACTGTGTGATCGCTCGAAGCCCCTTGCCGAACGAGGTCCGATTCTTACCGCCAATGACCAGGTCACGGGCTTTCTGATCAAAATAGACACGCTCAGCATTCGGAAAGTGCCAAGTCTGAAGGATGTGTTGGACGACGGTAGAAAACTTATCGAGGCTCGCGGTCGGCAATCCAGCGTCTGGCGTGTTGCCACCAGCCGCTTCAGCCTCTTCCAGTTCCAGCGCGGTGCGGCGGTCTTCCAAATCTTTTAGTGTTTGATAGAGGCCGAGCGCTTCACGGACTTCGCCGCGCTTCTCGGCCAATTCAGAATAGCTAGTTCGCATTGCCCTGAGATTGGGCGCCAACTCTTCCTGAATTTTCGTATTCAAATGAAGCTCGTCTGCTTCGAGCTTGGGCAGACGTCGCCTCAGGCTGCGCGACTCGTTGGTCAGCTGATGAACTGTTTTGGCGAGGTCATCTTGTAGCAGCGCGATCTTAACAAGCTCAGCTTCGGCCGCCTTGACGACTTGGTCGGCATTGCCTTCGCAATCTGCTGAGCGGTGCTGATGTTCAGGCTCTGCGCCACACAGCGGGCAGATGCCGTCCGATAGCGACGAAAACAATGTGCCGCCCTCTCGAATGCCTTCCAGCCGTTCAATGTCGGACTGGTAGTGCTTAATCAGCAGGTCAAACCGATCGAGCAGGACGCTGACTTCAGTCAGGCGTTCGTTAGCGTCCTCCAACCTGCGGCGAGCCTCTCTACGGCGGATGAAGACGTCTTTATATTCGCTCTCGTGAACGGAAAGAAGTTGCAAGCGGCCGCGCATACTCTCCTCGAGCTTCTGATCCTGCTCCTCCAGTTGCTTAGAAGGCCCCGACAGATGCCTAATCTTGGCCTGGTTGTCTGCGATCAGCTGGCCGAGAAGTTCAAGTTGGCCCGCTCTGGAATGCTCTTGAGGTGAACTTTTTGCGGGAACGAGAGCGGAGTCGTCGACGCCGGTCAAAAGCAATTTAAACGTTGCCGTATTTGGAGTGTCGGCGACGAGGTTTCCGTCAGACAACGGCGAACGCTTCTGGATGATCTCCTCTTCATCCACGATCGCCAGCCGAGCGAGGTTCCTGAAACTCAGACTGTTTGTGTCGTTATGCTTGTTGCGCCGAATCCGTTTGTCGCTGAGACCAACTTTCTTCAGCAGGAAGCGTGAGAGGTTATCGTCTTTGCGTTCGTCATGTTGCTCGCGCAGCTCGCTCACGCCTTCGCGCGGGAATTCAGTGCCATGCAAGCCCTCGACCATCAGAAAACCACCGCCGGCCGTACTCCGCTGCAGCGTAAATGACTCGCCGGTGGTGGACTTCATGCCGAGGAGGACGCGATCGTAACCTTCACGTTCAGGAAAGTCCCGCAGCTGACCTTTGCCACCAAGCATGTAATCGATCGAATCGAGAATGAAAGACTTGCCTGTATCGGAAGCGCCGTAGAGCACGTTGAAGCCCGGCTCGAAGCGCACCGTTGCCGGCGGCCGGTTCGGGCCGAGGAAACTCAAATGGTGAATTTGCAGGCGGGCACACTCGCTCATGACGCGCCGATGCTCCGCTCGAATTCCTGAAATTCAATCATCCAGTCATCGAAGTACTGACGGATGATCGCGTTGAATTCGGCATCCGTGTAGCCACTGAAATGTTCAATCAGCCAATTCGCGCGATCTTTAAGTCTTAGCAGGTAGGACGACTGCAAGGCATCGAGGAAGGCCGCCGCGTTCTCGCCAGCAACATACATCAAGCCGGCTTCCTGAGGTTCCTGCTCGACCAGGTCGCGCGACATCATTAAGACTAGTCCCTGATGGACAATTCGTCGTCTTACCTCGGCATCGGGCGAGCGCAGCGGGGTCGGTGGGTGCAGGCTCTCAGGCCCCCCATCGAGATCGTTGGTTCTGACCAGAAGATAATCGAGCGCGGTCAGGCGCTGCAGGTCGAACGCCCTTGGATAAGCGGCGCCAAGGAGTGCCACGGCGCGGATGCCCGCTTCGAGCGGGCCGTTGAACGTGACCTGCCGTCCTGATGGCTCTATTTTGTCCATTTCAGCTTTTCGTCATTCGCGAGTTGATGGCAAATACCTCGAAGATCCTGCGTTTGCGCGATGGGTGCGATTGGATTTGCTGTGATCGCCATGTCTTGTGCCGCTTTTGTGACCGCCACGACGCGTCTATAGCCATCATCATACTCGTCGTCGTGAGTGTCGATCACGCCAGCGTAGATCTCATCCTGCAGCCGTTCGAAGGTGCCGGGTTCGACCTTGTCGCGGACGAACACCCTGAGTGCTTCAGCCTGGTAGAACGCCTCGCGTTGTCGCGAGAAATGTTCCCGAAGTGCAGGCTTGCCAAGATCGGCGGTGGACGCGACCGGTTTCTTTAAGTGGTCTCCGTAAGCGAGATAAAGCTGCTCAACGTATTTGGTTTCATGCCCTTCAATGGCCGCCGGTGGGCATGATGCGATCGGGCGGGCAGGAAAGCCGCCGCCGAATCGCGACAGGTGATACGGCGACGTCTTGTGTTCGTCGATCAATGCGAGTGGCTGCTTGCCATTAAAGATCGTGAAGTTGAAGGCGTTGACGTAAGTCAGGAAACTGTCCTCCAGCGGGATTTCCTGCGTGCTGGTAATTTCTGCGCGACAGTGCTTTTCCCAATTGGCAATCAGCTCTTGCTTGAGCTTGGCGGGGTTCATCAGCAAGTTATTGAGCTTCGTCCCAATGCCGCAAGGCGCGATGAAGGTGTAGCTGCGCGGTGCTTTGTATTCACCGCTGAAAGAGAACCATAACACCTTGCCAAGTTCGACGTAGACGTCGGACGGCCGCAGCGGGTTGTCGTAGTGCTTGCATTGATAGCCGTCCCAGATGCTGGTGAAATCCTGTCCAGGATCGAACACCGCAATGTCGACACCTTTGTCGCCGGCACCCGTAAACCTGACGACTTTTTTGCCTTTGAAAAAATAGTGCGCCCACTCGTTGGTGAAGGCCTCCCACTCCTCGGCCGAGTACAGCCGTATCCGCGCAATCGGCGGAATCGGGGGGCCATTAGCCACCTGTTGAGCGGCGACAAAGGTCGTTGCGGCCGGGAGAACGATAGGCTGATAGCCGTGCATGAGATTTACCGTCGCCTGCAAACGTAGGTGTTACGCGGCCGACGACAGCTGGCGGGGCCCCAGGATCGCAAGGTTGAATTATCCTCTGTTGCAAGCTGGAGTAAACGTAGCCGTCGCGGATCGCAATATCAATCGATCTGGCTGCTTTATTTAGGATTGTCAGAAGCTTATCGCAGCCAGAAGCCGCCAAATTGCGCCTGCGGGCTGCTGATAGGCCGGGATGATTCGGCGCATCGCGATTGCTTAACTCGCCGTCACTCATCCTCCGACACGCCCGAGTTCAGAAAGTGATCGCCAGCAGCTGGCGTGGCAAGGTATCAAAGGGGCGAGTGGTGGCGATGCGACAGCGCATTCGCATCAAGGGAAAGAAGCGATGGACCTGAAGGGCGCGGTGGCACTGGTGACGGGCGGCAATGGCGGGCTGGGGCAGCGCATCTGCCACGCGCTCGCGCAGGAGGGCGCACATGTGGCCGTGATGTACGCTCGCAGCCGCGACCAGGCGGAAAGCTTCGCCAGCGAACTGACGTCGCGGTATCAAATCAACGCCCGGGCTTTCGCCTGCGACATCACCGACGGCGCGGCTGTGGATCGGCTGGTCGGCGAGGTCACCCGGGCCTTCGGCCGCCTCGATGTTCTGGTCAATGACGCCGCCTACAACGTCTCGATCCCGTTCGGCGATCTCGACAATCTGACGCTGGAGGCATGGGACAAGATCATGGCCATCAACCTGACGGGGCCGATGCGCCTGATCAAGGCGGTCGCCCCTGTCATGAAAGCCCAGGGACGAGGCCGCATCGTCAACATCGCTTCGGTGGCAGGGCTCAGCCCAACCGGCTCTTCCATCGCCTACGCCGTGTCGAAGGCGGGGCTCATTCATCTGACGCGTTGCATGGCGGTGGCGCTGGCGCCCGAGACGCTCGTCAACTGCGTGGCACCGGGTCTGCTGGACGGCACTCGCGCGACAGCCAATCTCCGGTCCGAGCAGATCGAGCGCTCCGCATCGGGCTCGCTCC
Source organism: Bradyrhizobium sp. (assembly GCA_049286845.1). Lineage (GTDB taxonomy): Bacteria > Pseudomonadota > Alphaproteobacteria > Rhizobiales > Xanthobacteraceae > Bradyrhizobium. The sequence goes on along the minus strand of JBAQER010000233.1, from coordinate 8,785 downwards.
TGAAGAGGCCGGCCGACAAGGACGACTGCGCCGACATGGTGGTCGCCATGTGCCGCACCGAGACCATGACCGGCCAGACCGTCGTCATCGACTCCGGACGCATCTTCCACTAAGGCGACGGGGCCAGACAGCTTCGAACGGCCGTTCCGTCATTCCGGGGCAGCCCGCAGGGCTGAACCCGGAATCTCGATGGGTTGGGCACTGAGAGCACCTCCTCCAGATTCCGGGTTCGCGCTGATGCGCGCCCCGGAATGACGGCGTTTTTTGTTGGCGACCACCACCATGGAGTGAGCAGCTTGGCGGATGGGTTGAGCTTTTCGCGAAACCCATCACACTCGTGCAACACATGATGGGTATCGCTTTCGCTCCACCCATCCTACGCGCTTGTGGCATGTGCGCGATCATGTTGGTCGAAAGGACGCTACCTTCCCGGCCGAAGTTCCAGGCTTTCCAGTCCGGCCGCGATGCTGAGGCCGACCTGGCCCTGCACGCTGAGCGGTTGCAGCGCGATGGTGTTGTTGGAGCCGCCGACCAGCACGTTGCCGCCGACCCCGACGCCGATCGCGGCACTGCCCTGCGCGCCGGCGTAATTGCCGGCGAGATCGCCGGGGCCGAGCCGCGCGACCGGTGCGAACACGCCCCAGGCCAGCGCGGATTCCTGGGTGATGCCGAGATCGAGCCCAACCTTGCGGATGGTCGCGACATAGCGGTCCTCCGGCAGGCCGTCGGCGCGCAGCACGCAGCCGAGATTGGTCACCGATCCCACGATGAAGCCGATGCTGGCGCCGCCGCGGCATTCGAGAACGCCGACCTGCACGCGCTGCATCGGCTGCTGCGCCTGGGCGGCGCCAAAGGATGCAACCAGCAGGTTAACGGCGATACCGGCAAGGATGAGTGAGCGGCGCATGATGAGATCTCCGGCTGAAAGGATGTGATGCGAGCAGGGAATCGGGACAGCGCCACGCCTTGGCGCCTGATCCTCTATGACACAACGGCGGGAACCGTGCCAGATTTGGTCTCGTCATTCCGGGGCGCGCGCAAGCGCGAACCCGGAATCTCATTGTGGGAATCTCCGTGCCCATCATATCGAGATTCCGGGTTCAGCCCTGCGGGCTGCCCCGGAATGACGGCAATCGTTACAAACAAAAAAGGCCCGCTTGCGCGGGCCTGTTTCGTTTGCCTCGTTGGCGCCTCAGCCGTGGCGGCGATGGTGGTGATGGCGGCGATGCACCCGGTAGGTGCCGCCGCGCCCGAAGCGGACCGGCTGCAGCTCGATGTCGGCAATGCCGGCCGCGACATTCAACCCGGTCTGGCCCTGCACGCTGATCGGTTGCAGCGCGTAGGAATTCTGCGGACCCCCGACCAGGAAATTGCCGCCGAAGCCGACGCCGACCGAGGCATTGGCGCCGACGCCGCCGTAATTGCCGGCGAGTTCGCCACGCCCGAGCCTGCTCGTCGGCGCGTTCACCGCCCAGGCCAGCCGGGTCTGGTCGGTGAAGCCGAGATCGACGCCGTAGCGGCGCACGGTCGCGATATAGGGTTCGGGGCGGCGGCCTTCGCTCTGGAACACGCATTCGAATGACGTGACCGAGCCGACGACGAAACCGACATTCTGGCCGCCCTGGCATTGCAGGATGCCGGCGCGCATCGGTGGCATCGCGTTTGCCCCGGCGATCGAGGCGCCGAGTGCCGCGATGGCAATGGCGATGGAAAGGGTCGAGAGTCGCATATTGATCTCCGCATCACGAATTGAAGTTGCGGAAGCGACAGAAGGAAAACGCCTTGTCCAAAAAAAGAAAGCGCCTTGTCGAAAACAAGGCGCTTCCAAAAGCTGACGTCAAACCGTCACGGCTTCGACGGCCGGATATCGAAGACGTGAGTTGACACGCCTTTCTTCCGACGCGTTTTCTTAACGCGAACCGGGGGCCACTTCGCTCGAAAACGCTCTATCTCAAATTGCCGCAAAAGCGCTGGATGCGTTTGCAGGCTTCCTCGAGATCGGAATTCCTGGTGGCGTAGGAAATCCGGAACGCCGGGCCGAGCCCGAACGCCGAACCCTGCACCACCGCGACGCCTTCCTGCTCGAGCAGTTCGGTGACGAAGTCCTCGTCATTGGCGATCACCTTGCCGGACGGCGAGGTCTTGCCGATGGTGCCGGCGCAGGACGGATAGACGTAGAACGCGCCCTGCGGCCGCGGACAGTCGATGCCCTTGGCCTGGTTCAGCATCGCCACCACGAGATCCCGGCGTTCCTTGAACGCCTTGTTGTTGACGGGGATGAAGTCCTGCGGACCGTTGAGCGCTTCGACCGAGGCCCATTGCGAGATCGAGCACGGGTTCGAGGTCGACTGCGACTGGATGGTCGCCATCGCCTTGATCAGTTCGGCCGGGCCGCCGGCATAGCCGATGCGCCAGCCGGTCATGCAATAGGCCTTCGACACGCCGTTCACCGTCAGCGTGCGGTCGTACAGCTTCGGCTCGATCTGCGCCGGCGTCGTGAACACGAAATCGTCGTAGACCAAGTGCTCGTACATGTCGTCGGTCATCACCCAGACATGCGGATGCTTCACCAGCACGTCGGTGATCGCCTTCAATTCGGCGCGGCTATAGGCGGCGCCGGTCGGGTTCGACGGCGAGCACAGGATGATCCACTTGGTCTTCGGCGTTATCGCCTTCTCCAGCGCGTCGGGCTGCAGCTTGAAGCCGTGCTCCGCCGTGCACACCACCGGCACCGGGTCGCCGCCGGCGAGCGCCACCATTTCCGGATAGCTCACCCAGTATGGCGCGGGGATGATGACCTCGTCGCCCGGATTGATGGTGGCCATCAGCGCGTTGTAAAGCACCTGCTTGCCGCCGGTGCCGACGATGACCTGGTTCGGCTTGTAGGTCAGGCCGTTCTCGCGCTGGAACTTGGCGATGATCGCCTCCTTCAGCTCGGGAATGCCGCCGACGTCGGTATACTTGGTCTTGCCGGCCTCGATGGCGCGGATCGCCGCCAGCTTGATGTTGGCCGGCGTATCGAAATCGGGTTCGCCGGCGCCGAGGCCGATGACGTTGCGGCCGGCCGCTTTCAGCGCGCGTGCTTTATCCGTGACCGCGATGGTCGCGGACGGCTTCACACGGTCGAGCGCAGCGGACAGGAACGGCATCATCGTCTCCTTGCAAACGTCGTGGACACACGGGTGTCGTCACACCGATCCACGACTCTTCCTGATGGGATCGAGGCACCCTAAAGCGGGCCACGCTGCATCGCAAGAAGCTTGGCCGCATGCCGCCAAACTTTAGGGAACGTTAAAACGGCCCCGATAGGGTTGCGCAATATTCATAAAATTCTGCGGCGAAATGACTCATATCTGGCAAGGGATCTGGCATGGGATCCGGCATGGGTTGCGATCCGGCGACTGGCTGACCCCGGCGCGCATTCGCGGCTACAGCCTGATCCTGCTCGGCATCTGCGCACTGGCGGCCGTCGGCTGGATCGCGCTGTCGAATGGCCTGATCGACCGCAACGGCAAGCCGGTCGGCACCGACTTTTCCAACGTCTACGCCGCCGGCCGCCTGACCTGGCAGGGCCGCCCCGCCGAGGCGTACCAGCCGGCGCTGCAGCATGCCGCCGAAAAGGCCGTGTTCGGCGGCCGCGAGGTGCCGTTCTATGGCTGGCATTATCCGCCGTTCTTCTTCGCGGTCGCCGTTCTCGTCGCCGCGGTTCCCTATGGCTGGGGACTGGCGATCTGGCTCGCGGCCAGTTTCGCGGCCTATCTGGCGGTGATGCGCGCGATCCTGCCGCGCGCCGAAACGCTGCTGGTCGCGGCGGCCTTCCCGGCGGTGTTCGTCAATATCGGACATGGCCAGAACGGATTTCTCACCGCGGCCTTGCTCGGCGGGGCGCTGCATTGGCTCGACCGCCGGCCCTGGCTCGCGGGCGTGCTGATCGGCGCCCTCGCCTACAAGCCGCAATTCGGCGTGCTGATTCCGGTGGCGCTGCTGGCGGGCGCGCGGTGGAACACGATCGGCGCGGCGGCGGCCACGGTAGCCGCGCTGGTCGCGATCAGTTTTGCAACGCTCGGCGGCGGCGTCTGGCAGGCGTTCATCGATTCCATGAATTTCACGCAAGTCGTGGTGCTCGAACAGGGCGGCACCGGCTGGGAGAAAATCCAGTCGGTGTTTTCGGCGGCGCGGATGTGGGGCGCCGGGGTGCAGTCGGCCTATGCGATACAGATCGCGCTGGCGCTGACGCTCGCCGCGGCTCTGGCATGGCTGTGGCAAAGCGATGCCGCCTTCGAGCTCAAGGCCTCGGCGCTGGCGAGCGGCAGCCTGCTCGCGACGCCCTATGTGCTCGACTACGATCTGGTGGTGCTGGCGGTCGCGATCGCGTTTCTCGCGCGCCATGGACTGAACCGCGGCTTCCACCCTTACGAGATCAGCCTGCTGGCCGCGGCGTGGATGGTGCCGCTGCTGTCGCGCGGCGTCGCCGGAGCGACCGGACTGCCGCTGGGCCTCGCGGTGTTGCTGCTGACTTTCGTTTTCACCCTGCGGCGCGCGGTGCGGGATCGCCAGGCGCCGGCGCTGAACGCGCATCGCGCAAGCGTGATCTGAATTGTTGACGCAGGCTGGCAAATTGTTCTGCGCGGTTGCAGTGCGGCAGAGGTTTTCCAGCTATTCCATCTCGCGGGCCTTGCGGCCTGACTGCAACGGCATCATTGTTTAGCCGCCTTGCGGCGCAACAAGGCCGGCTCACTCGGCACACGCGCCGTTTTCACCGAGAATGAAATTCGAGATGTACAAGCTCTATTCGATGCAGCGCTCCGGCAACAGCTACAAGGTCCGCCTTGCGCTGGCGCTGCTGAACGCGCCCTACCGCGCCATCGAAATCGACATTCTGCGCGGCGAGAGCCGCACGCCGGACTTTCTCGCGAAAAATCCCAGCGGTCAGGTGCCGCTCCTGGAAGTCGAGAAAGGCCGCTACCTCGCCGAGTCCAACGCCATCCTCTGGTACGTCGCGGGCGGCACGCCGCTGGCGCCGGAATCGCGAATCGAGCGCGCCGAGGCGCTGCAGTGGATGTTCTTCGAACAGCACGCGCTGGAGCCGAACATCGGCGCCGCCTATTTCTGGCTGGCGCTGGTCAAGGGCGGCCGCGACCTGCAGACCCACGCGCTGGAAGACTGGATGGAACGTGGCTACGGCGCGTTGCAGGTGATGGAAAACCACCTCAAGACCCACGAGTATTTCGCCGCGGGCCAGATGACCGTCGCCGACATCGCGCTGTACGGCTACACCCATGTCGCCGAGCAGTGCGACTACGACCTCGCGACCTTCCCGGCGATCCGCGCCTGGCTGCGGCGGGTCGAACGGACCAGGGGATTCGTCCCAATGGACTGGCAGCCCGGCAGCGAGGTCGACGATACCCCCGGCATCGCCGCAGAGGCGTGAAGTCGGGAAACAGCTGTTATAACCGCCCGCGCTGCCGTCATTTTGCCATCTTCGAGCCGCGCGCCGCCGCAATCCTGCCCGCGATTCCTGCGAGATTCTGCGGGCGTGCGGGTGATTCGCCCGCGCAGTGAAGGATTTCGGCCATGATCCGGTCGTTCGGCGCTTTGGGCTTTCACGGCCGCCCGGCGCCTGTTGCTTCGTCCCGGCTGACCCACGCCGTCGCGGCCTCGCTCGCGATTGGCGCGCTGTCGCTGTGCCTGATCGTCACCCTCACGGTGTTCTCGATCGGGGTTTCCATGGCGATGCCAATTCCGGCGTAACGCCAAGACCTGTCGTATCGCACAACTGCCAGCGGTGATGTCATCGCGAACGGGCAACCATGACCAAGACACCAGTAGTCCTCGTGACGGCTTCGTTGACGGTTGCGACCGCGCTGACGGCGACGTTCCTGATCGTCACCTCGACGCGCGGCGAAAACACCTCGTTCGCGTCGTCGGCGGGGCAGCTCGAGGTCCAGACCATCGCCGGCGGTCTCGCCAATCCGTGGTCGCTGGCGTTCCTGCCCGACGGCCGCATGCTGGTGACCGAGCGTCCGGGCCGCATGCGCCTCGTCACCGCTGAAGGGCAGTTGTCGCCGCCGCTGAAGGGCGTACCGGAGGTGTGGGCCTCCGGCCAGGGCGGATTGCTCGACGTCGTCACCGACAGCGCCTTCGCGCAGAACAGGAACATCTATTTCTGCTACGCCGAGCGCACCAGTGGCGGCGGCCGCACCGCGGTGGCGCGGGCCAGGCTGAACGACGGCAGCGGCCGGCTCGACGAAGTCAAGGTCATCTTCCGGCAGGAGGGGCCGCTGTCGGGAGGCAATCATTATGGCTGCCGCATCGTGCAAGCCAATGACGGCAACCTGTTCGTCACGCTGGGCGATCATTTTACCTGGCGCGACGAGGCGCAGAATCTCGGCAACCATCTCGGCAAGATCATCCGGATTGCGCCAGACGGCTCGGCGCCATCCGATAATCCTTATCTCGGCCGCACTGACGCGAAGCCGGAGATATGGAGCTACGGCCACCGCAACGAGCAGGGCCTCGCGATCAATCCGGCGTCAGGCGAACTCTGGGAAATCGAGCACGGACCGCGCGGCGGCGACGAGGTCAACATCATCGGCAAGGGCAGCAACTACGGCTGGCCGGTGATCGGCTACGGCATCGATTACAGCGGCGCCAAGATCCACGACGGTACCGCGAAGGACGGCATGGAGCAGCCGGTCAAATACTGGGTGCCGTCGATCGCCCCGTCCGGCATGACGTTCTATACCGGAAAGCTGTTCAAGAAATGGACCGGCAGCCTGTTCACCGGCGCGCTCAAAGGCAAGATGCTGGTGCGGCTCTCGCTCAACGGCAACAGCGTGACATCAGAGGAAAGCCTGCTGCAAAACCTCAACGAACGCATTCGCGACGTGCGCCAGGGCCCGGACGGCGCGCTGTGGCTCTTGACCGACAGTTCGGCGGGACGGATCCTGCGGGTGTCGCCGGCGGCGAAATGACAAAACATCGACAAGATCGCGAGAAACAGATCTTTGGAGAGAGCCATAACTAATTGCTCCTTAGTCCGCCGATTTCTGGGGGAAGCGTGCTTGAAAAGGGATTAGACGGATTGGACCGGTATTGATCGAGGTGGTCGATCCATTTGAGCCTTAGATTGATGCCCATCGTTATCGGCTCACCCGTGATGCCGAACCAATTGAGCGGCCATATTCCGGCGGGGACGACTTCGAGCGTGGCGCGCACCAGTTTTGCACCAGCGCCGAAACTCTTTCCGATGTCGAGCGGATCGACTCTTTCCACCGTCATCGGATCGTTCTGATCGCGAAAGCGAACCAGCAACGGGAGACTCGTCAGGGGCAGGTCGATTTTGCCGGACAATCGTTTGACCTTCAGAAGGCCATCCCTGACCGGCAGCGGGAGTGCCCCACCGGGAAAGTTGAAAGCACGGAGCACGATATATTCAGGCCCCGACCGGCTGTCGGTGTCGCCTTTGAGTAGCGCAAACAAGATACCTCGGGGGCCGAGATCGATCACAACCGCTTCTCCGCGAACATCAATGGAGAATTCGCTTTGAGAAATCGGATCGTTATTCTTGCTGTAGGTAACTTCGATAACGCCCGACCCGGTCTTGCGTTCGCCGCTGACCTCGGCCTCTAGAGTCAATCGATATCGCACTGTCGCGCTGAAAACAGCGATATACACAGCAACGCCTATCAAAATGAACGCCACGAGTATTCCAAGCCGCTTCATGAAGCGTGTCCCGACTTGCAAAGAGATACGAACCACATGTCGTGCTAGTAAGGGGCGATGTTGTCGTACTTGGAAAGGATGGGCCGTAGTTCCGTCTTATTGCATTCACTCGACGTTTCTTGGCGCCTGCTATCGCCGGGAACGCCCCGCCACGTGAGCTTCTGCGTGCTGCGGTCTAAAACTACGTCTAAGTCTGGGATGCCCATTTTCACAAGATGGAAGTGAATTTTATCACCCCCTTCCTTGTCGACGCGGCCTTTCAACGGAGAACCGGACGGACTCTCATAGACGGCTCTTCCCGCGTCGGTATCGAATGTTACATAGTAAAATCCTTGGAATGGACACTTAATGGAGAACTGCTCCGCACTAGCGGGGGTCGCAAGAAGGAGAAAGACGCCGCAAATTCCGCTTGCTTCCAATCGAAGCGTTGCAGTCCCAATCGCTGCTCCATCTGCAGTTAAGCCGGCGTTGTAACCTCGATTGTACGCATCCATCGAAAGGATCGCATAAAAAAGACTGTCCAAAATAGACATGGCTTATCTCCTCCGAAAAAGAGTTTCGGGTTCGGTTGCCGGACCCGCGGTTCTTCCTTCCAGCCACGCCCGCCAAGCAACGACGGCGGGCCGGCCGTTCATCGACCACCAAGGCAATTTCTTGTCGATTTCTCTCGTCACCGGTTCAGACGTAATTTCAACCGTTGTAGCCAACAATTTTAAGCCTGCTGCGAGATCTCGCTCACGACCATTTGGCTTCATTAAACGCGCTGAACTCGGGTCGTTAATGTCGCTAAAAACGATAAGCGCGGGAATATCTTTTCCTGCAAGCTGACGTATACCGGTCTGCTTCGAGATCAGCGGAATACTCGTGTCGTCATCAGCAAGGCCAAATGTTCGCATTGCCGCGAATTCTGGTGGGGTAGGTACATCGAGGGGATCGGCAGGACCGAGCAGTGCAACCAATGCACGTCCATCACCCAGATCGACAACAGTAGCGTCACCACGCACGTTGGCGACGAAGCGCGGCAAGCTGATTGGCAGGTTTTGGGGCTGCTGAAACCAGG
>JBAQER010000232.1:0-2963 GCA_049286845.1 Bradyrhizobium sp. | reverse complement strand
CGGTGAAATTGCCGTCGGAGCCGCCGCCGGCGCTGCCATGCGGCAGCTCGACGCCCATTTGCTTGGCGACGCCGCGCGCCTTTTCATACAGCGCTAGGGTGCCGGCGTCGGGCTCCCACACCGGCCGGGTGACGCCGCGCGTGACTTTGAAGGTGACGTCATTGGCGGAGCCGGACAGCGCCAGCATCCGCTCGACGCCGTGGTCGAGATCGGCTTGGCGCTTGGCCATGCTCAGCGCCTCGCCGGTAGCGGTGGTGGCGACGCAGTTGACCCATTGGCCGCCATGCACGATGCCGACCGAGAAGGTGCAGTCCGCCGTCGTCATGGCGTCGATGGCGAGGATCTGCCGCGCCATTTCGCGGATCGCGGAGCGGCCCGAGGAGAGGGTAGCGCCGGCATGGCTCGGCTTGCCGATCGCTTCCAGATTGAACCGCGCGATCGCATAGCGCCCGGTGACGACGCCGTTGTCCGGGCGGCCGGGCTCCGGCACCAGCACGTATTTGTTGCGCGCGGCTTCCGCCTCGATGATCTCGCGGGTCGACGGCGTGCCGACTTCCTCGTCAGGCGTAAACAGCACGGTGATCGGCAGCGGCGTGGTGAAGGACGCGCGCGCCAGCTGCCGGATCGCTTCCAGGGTGAGGTAATTGCCGCCCTTCATGTCGAAGATGCCGGGGCCGTAACATTTGTTGCCCTCGCGCCGCCACTGCAGCTTTTCCAGCGTGCCGATCGGATGCACGGTATCGAGATGGCCCGCGATCAGGATGCCGGGCTCGCCTTGTTTCGGATGCGGAAAGCGCGCGCGGACGCAGCCGCCAAACCCCTGCCGGCCGGCGATGCGCTCGATCGAGGCGCCCATGATCGCCATGTCGCGCGCGGCGATATCGAGCATGCGCTCGACCGCGGGCGCGTCGAAAGTCGGACTTTCGCATTCCACCCAGCCGCGCAGTCCCTGCAGCATGGCCTCGGAATCGAAAGGAAGGTTGGCGGGGTTCATGGGCTTCTCTTTTTGTTCTTGAACGAGATGTTTTCTTGACGCGCCGGCTCTCGGCGAGAGGCTTACGAGAATGACCGGCGGCGAGTTTGTAAAGTGAAACTTGCGCGCCGTTGTGCGGCGCATTCGCCGCGCACACTTGCGCTAAAACCCGATTGACGCGCAACGCGCTTGATGCAAGGCTCAAATGCTTCGGAGTTACAGCGTGTTAGCGCGCGCCTAAATAACGCGCCGCATGCATAACGAATAATCTGGGTTTGACCAGTTTCACGTCAGGAGACAAACGAATGTTCCACATCCCGCGCTGGAAACCTACCGCGATAGCTTCGAGTGTCGCGCTATCGGTCCTCGCTCTTTCGGCGGCCGCGACATCGCAGGCGATCGCCGCCGGCAAGACCATCACCGCGGTGATGCACTCCGATTTGCGCGTGCTCGATCCCGGGCTCACCACCGCCTACATCACCCGCGATCACGGCTACATGGTCTACGACACGCTGGTGGCGACCGATGCCAACTTCAAGATCCAGCCGCAGATGGCGGATTGGAAGGTCTCCGACGACAAGCTCACCTATACTTTCACGCTGCGCGACGGCCTGAAGTGGCATGACGGCGCGCCGGTCACGGCGGAAGACTGCGTGGCCTCGCTGAAGCGCTGGGGCAAGAACGATGGCATGGGCCAGAAGCTGATGGACTTCACCGCCAGCATCGAGGCGTCGGACGCCAAGACCATCGTGCTGAAGCTGAAGGAGCCCTACGGCCTGGTGCTGGAGTCGCTCGGCAAGCCGTCGTCGCTGGTGCCGTTCATGATGCCGAAGCGCTTGGCGGAAACGCCGGCCGGCAAGGCGATCGCCGAGCAGGTCGGTTCCGGCCCGTTCAAATTCGTGCAGGCCGAATTCCAGCCCGGCGTGAAGGCGATCTATGTCAAGAACGCCGACTACGTGCCGCGCAAGGAGCCGGCGAGCTGGACCGCCGGCGGCAAGGTGGTCAAGGTCGACCGCGTCGAATGGGTGACGATGCCCGATGCGCAGACCGCGGTGAACGCGCTGCAGTCCGGCGACATCGATTTCATGGAAAACCCGTCCTTCGACCTCTTGCCGGTGGTGGAGGCCAACAAGGACATCAAGATCGATATCTTGAACAAATTCGGCTTCCAGACGCTGGGGCGGATGAACTTCACTCTTCCGCCGTTCGACAACGTCAAGGTACGCCGCGCCGCGTTCCTGGCCATGAGCCAGAAGCCGGTGCTCGATGCGCTGGTCGGCAATCCCAAATATTACAAGATCTGCGGTGCGATCTTCATCTGCGACACGCCGCTCGCCACCGACGTCGGCTCGGAGACTCTGGTCAAGGGTAACGGCATGGCGCAGGCCAAAAAGCTGCTCGCCGAGTCCGGCTATGACGGCACGCCGATCGTGGTCATGGCTCCGGGCGACGTCGTCACGCTGAAGGCGCAGCCGATCGTGGCGGCGCAATTGCTGCGCGAAGCCGGCTTCAAGGTCGATGTGCAGGCCACCGACTGGCAGACCGTGGTGACTCGCCGCGCCAGCCAGAAGCCGGTCAAGGAGGGCGGCTGGAACATGTTCTTCACGAACTGGGTCGGCGCCGACGTCGCCAACCCCGTCGTCAACGTCTCGATCGGCGGCCGCGGCACCAAGGGCGGCTGGTTCGGCTGGGCGGAAGACGCCAAGGTCGAGCAGCTGCGCGATGCCTTTGCTCGTGCGGGCTCGCCCGAAGAACAGAAGAAGATCGCTGCCGACCTGCAGAAGCATGCCTATGAGCAGGCGATCTACATCCCGCTCGGGCAGTATTTCGCCCCCAGCGCCTGGAGCAAATCGCTCTCCGGCGTGCTCGACGGCCCGGCCACGCCGGTGTTCTGGAATATCGAGACGAAGTAGGGGCGAGGCGACGTCGTCGCTCAGAGAGTCCAACTCGAAACCATCGTCAGGCCCGGCCTTGTGCCGGGCATCCACGT
>JBAQER010000231.1:0-8935 GCA_049286845.1 Bradyrhizobium sp. | reverse complement strand
GTGTACCACCGAACACAATCGCGGCCTTGCCGATCGCAAACAGATCGTTGCCCAGCAGCGCATATTGTAGCCAGACGGCAAACACGTAATGGATCAGGTACATTCGGTAGGCATTGGCTGACAGGCTGTCAAAGGCCCGCAGGCGCCAATGTGCAAAGCGTAGGCAGATCGCCAGCGAGCACAGGCAGCCCGCCGCGCAGGCGACCACAAAGCCCATGCCAGCGGCCAATTTCGCGAACAGGGAAGCATTGCTCCAATCCGCCATCGTCACCGAGGTCGGCACGGCCCAGAGCAGGAAACCGGCAAAGGCTGCGGAGAGCCATGCCGGCCAGCGCCGCGCGAGGACCCCATCGCGGTCAAGCAGGCCACGGTCGAGGCCATAGGTCCCGACCGCTACTCCCGCAAGAAAATAGACGAGGTAATGCAACGGCCGACTGGATTGAAACGAGATGGGGCCGATGTTCACCCATGCGAACGGTGAAAACGCCAGCACCAGGGGCACATAGGCAAGCGCGGAGATCGTCACCAGTACAACAAGGAACCGCACCGGATTGCCGCTGGCGAAGGCCGCCAGCCGGACAAGGAGCTGGCCCCACCCGCGAACGAAACCATGCATCGCGGCCGCGAGAGCATTGAATATCAACAGCATACCCAGGAACCACTGCGGCCCACACGGCCAGAACGGCAGCGCGAGCCAATGCTGCCAATATGCATTCGGGCTGGGGTCAGTGGCAGTCGTGCGATAGGCGGCATAATACGCGAGCGGCGCAAGAAGAATGATGGCCAGCGCCATCGGCAGGCCAATCCGCAGCAGGCGATCCGACAGAAACTTCCAGCTTCCCTTGCGCGCAAGGCTTGATGGCACGAACAGGCCCGAGAGGAAGAACATCAGGGTCATTAGAACCACGTCCTGCCAGGCGCAGAACAGGTCGAAGCCGAACCATCGCTGGCTGTCCACGATCGGAAAGGCCAGCCAAAGATAAGGTTCGCTGTCGAAGGGATAGGCGGCCGGCGGCAGGGAAGCGAGGTAGGGAAGGACCGAGTGGAAAGCCAGTACGATGAGGATCACAACAGCTCGAAGATTAACGAGGGCAATGCTTGATCCGCTCATTGTCGCGCAAGTCCCACGCCAATCCACCGAATAGCCCTCCCCGGGGATTATTCCTGCCGGTGGGAGCGAAACATAATCTGTCAATCGCACGCGCCTTGCCTTGATCTAGTGCAATCTGGGCGCAAATACAGATACTCGCTGCTACTCGCTGCCAAAAAACATCGCAGGCAATGCCATATTCGCTGCGTTAGCGAACGCAGCGACCGGCCAGCGACCGTTTTCTGCCTTCACTTAAACGTCCATGGCGAGCGACCTCGCGCCGGCAAGAGATCGACGGCTGGAAGGTTGATGTAACGCAAGCTGGCGCCTTTTGTAGTGTGGCATTTTTTTCTCAAAAGGTGGGCACCTTGAAGCAGGAAATGACTGACATCACGCCCCTACACGCGACCTCCGAAAAGCGACAGTCCGTTCGCGCACTCCGCCTTGGCCGACGCCTCAGGCTAGCAGGCTTGGAGGCTGCAGATCTCGATCGAGCAGAAGCGATCACGACGTCGCCCCTGATATTGCGCCTCGGCGGTGGAGGCATCGCCGCGCTGTTGCCCTACGGTACCGTTGTCCTCATTGGGGTTTCGCCGGGCGAGGAAGAAGCCTTCCTGCAAAAGCTCGGCGACCGCGTCGAAAGCCGGTTGGACGCGCCGGTCATCGTTGCATCGGAGATCTCGATCGGAACGAGCGAGGGGATCTCGGGGGATATCATTACCGTCCGGGACCTGTCACCGGCGCGCCTCGTTGCCGTTGCCGACGCGCTGGCCAAGAATGTCGCGCTCGCCTTTGAGGAAGAGGAAGTCCGGAATGTACTGGAGGCGCTGGAACCGATCGCCAGCGACCTCGCCAGCTCCGGCCAGCTGCCGTGGAAACGGAGACGGATGCTGCGCACCGTGGGCCATGCCTTGCTGACCCATCATCGCCTTCTCGAACGGGTCGAGGTTGAAGAGGGACCCGAGTTGTTGCCAAATGATGGTGAAACCGGACGTTTGCACGACCGTCTGGCCGAAGCCTATCATTTCAGGAAGCGAGCCAAGGCGTTGTCGCGCAAGCTCGACGCCGTCGAGGTGATGATGACCGCGCTGACCGAACTGATCGACGCGCAGCGCGGGATTCGGCTGGAAACGATGATCGTGCTCCTGATCATGCTCGAGATTTCGGTCTATCTCTACGACCTCTTCTTGCGCCCCGGCTGACTTCCGCGTCGCGCCACGACCGCTGCCGGTCGCTGCCGCAAGAAAAGGCCGATTCAATCGACCTTCAAAAACCTGGATCGCCACCAAACTGCCGTCTCCCGGTGGGATCGATAGGTTGCGGGTGGCGTTATGGTGCCGGGATACGCATAATCCCTTCATCAGCGCCGCCTAACGACGTGTTGACAACCCGGCTTCCCGCCAGAAAAGGTGCGGGAACCCAGCTCGAACAGAACAAGGCACCATGAATCCCGTCAAAGCACTCGAAAACCACGGCCAGGCGGTCTGGCTGGATTTCCTGGCCCGCGGCTTCGTCGCCAAGGGCGACCTGAAGCAGCTGATCGACACCGACGGCGTCAAGGGCGTTACGTCCAATCCATCGATCTTCGAGAAGGCGATCGGCAGCTCGGACGAGTATGACGGCGCGATCGGCGTTGCCCTGAAAAAGGGCGATCGTCCGATTGCCGAGCTGTTCGAACATCTGGCGATCGAGGACATCCAGAACGCGGCGGACGTGCTGCGCCCGGTCCACGACCGATTGAATGGCGGCGACGGTTTCGTCAGCCTGGAAGTGTCGCCCTATCTGGCGATGGACACCAAAGGTACGATCACCGAGGCCGAGCGGCTCTGGAACAACGTCAAGCGCCGAAACCTGATGGTTAAGGTGCCGGCGACGCCGGAAGGCCTGCCCGCGATCCAGCATCTGATCGGCGAAGGCATCAGCATCAACATCACGCTGTTGTTCTCGCAGAAGGGCTATGTGCAGGTCGCCGAGGCCTATCTCGCGGGCCTCGAGAAATTCGTCAAGAACGGTGGCGACCCCTCGCGCGTCGCCAGCGTCGCCAGCTTCTTCGTCAGCCGGATCGACAGCGCGGTAGACAAGGCATTCGACGAGAAGATCGCGAAGGCGAACGACCCCACCGAGAAAGCGCGGTTGGCGGCATTGAAAGGCAAGGTCGCCATCGCAAATGCAAAACTCGCCTACCAGGATTACAAACGCCTGTTCTCCGGCGCGCGCTGGGACAAACTCGCCGCCAAGGGCGCCAAGCCGCAGCGATTGCTGTGGGCTTCGACCGGCACCAAGAACAAGGACTATAGCGACGTGCTCTATGTCGAGGAGCTGATCGGTCCCAACACCATCAACACCGTGCCGCCGGCCACGCTCGACGCCTTCCGCGATCACGGCAAGCCGCGCGACAGCCTCGAGGAAAATGTCGAGGATGCCAGGCGCGTGCTCACCGAACTCGAAAAATCCGGCATTTCGCTCGACGCCATCACGGCCGAGCTGGTCAAGGACGGCGTCAGGCTGTTCGCGGATGCCGCCGACAAGCTCTACGGCGCGGTAGCGCACAAGCGCGCCACCGTGCTCGGCGGCGGCATCGACCGTCAGCAGCTCAAGCTCGGAAGCCACCTCGGCAAGGCCGTCGAGAAGGCCACCGAGGACTGGCGCGCATCGGCCAACATCCGCCGCCTCTGGCACAAGGACAAGTCGGTGTGGACCGGCACCGATGAGCACAAATGGCTGGGCTGGCTCGACAGCGCCGCCGCAGCCGATATCGCCGACTACGAGGACTATGCGCAGCGCGTGAAGGGACAGAACTTCACCGACACCGTGGTGCTCGGCATGGGCGGATCGAGCCTCGGTCCGGAAGTGCTGGCGGAGACGTTTGCAAAGAAGGCCGGCTTTCCGAAACTGCACGTGCTGGATTCGACCGATCCTGCCCAGGTCCGCACCCTGCAGGCCACCGTCGATCTCGCCAGCACGCTGTTCATCGTCTCCAGCAAATCGGGCGGCACCACCGAGCCCAACGTGATGAAGGATTATTTCTTCGCGCAGGTATCCAAGGCTATCGGCGCCGACAAGGCCGGCCACCGCTTCATCGCTGTGACCGATCCCGGCTCCTCGCTGGAGAAGGTCGCCGTCAAGCAGGGCTTTGCCCGCATCTTCCACGGCGATCCCACCATCGGCGGGCGCTACTCCGTGCTGTCGCCGTTCGGGCTGGTGCCGGCCGCGACCGCTGGCATTGACGTCAGCGCCCTCATCAGGCATGCGCTTGCGATGGTACGCTCTTGCGGACCCGACGTGCCGCCGCACGAAAATCCTGGCGTACAGCTCGGCCTCGCGATGGGGCTGGCCGGGCTCGAAGGCCGCGACAAGGTCACCATTCTCTCGTCGAAGAAGATCGCCGATTTCGGCGCCTGGGCCGAGCAACTGATCGCGGAATCCACTGGCAAGGACGGCAAAGGCCTGATCCCGATCGACGGTGAGCCATTGGGCGACCCCTCGCTCTACGGTAACGACCGCTTCTTCATCGATCTCAGAATTGAAGCCGAAAACGACGTCGCCCATGACGACAAGCTCGCCGCACTTGAAGCGGCCGGCCATCCGGTGGTCCGTATCGTCATGAAATCGATCGACTATATCGGCCAGGAATTCTTCCGCTTCGAGCTGGCGACGGCGGTGGCCGGTGCCGTGCTCGGTATCAATCCGTTCAACCAGCCCGACGTCGAGGACGCCAAGGTCAAGACCCGGGAGCTGACCGCGGCGTTCGAAAAGTCCGGCTCGCTGCCCGCCGAGAAGCCGGTGATGTCCAGCGCACAGGCCGACGTCTTCACCGACGAGAAGAACGCCGCCGACCTGCGCAGGGCCGGCGCCGACGGCGATCTCGGCTCCTGGCTGAAGGCGCATCTCGCCCGCGCCGGCGCGAACGACTACGTGGCGCTGCTTGCCTATATCGAACGCTGCTCCGCGCATATCGGCAGCCTGCAGGCGATGCGGCTGAAGGTCCGCGACAAGCGGCATCTTGCGACCTGCGCCGAGTTCGGCCCGCGCTTCCTGCATTCCACCGGCCAGGCCTACAAGGGCGGGCCCGACAGCGGCGTATTCCTGCAGATCACATCAGATGACGACAAGGATCTCGCGGTACCCGGCCAGAAGGCCAGTTTCGGCGTGATCAAGGCGGCGCAAGCCCGCGGCGATTTCGACGTGCTGACCGAACGCGGCCGCCGCGCGCTACGCGTGCATCTCAAGGGCGATCTCGCAGCGGGCCTGAACATGCTCGACGCCGCGATTCAGGATGCACTCAACTAAGGGTACTGCAGATGCAGCTCGGCATGATCGGCTTGGGGCGGATGGGCGGCAACATCGTCCGCCGGCTGATGAAGCACGGCCACTCCACCGTCATCTACGACAAGGAGCCGAAAGCGGTCGCGGCGCTCGCGGCCGAGGGCGCTGCGGGCGGCCGTTCGCTGCAGGATTTCGTCGGCAAGCTGGAGCGGCCACGCAGCGTCTGGGTAATGCTGCCCGCGGGCAGGATCACGGAAGCGACGATCGATGAACTGACCAAACTGATGCAAGCCGGCGACGTCATCATCGACGGCGGCAACAGTTTCTGGCAGGACGATGTCCGCCGCGGCAAGGCGCTCAGAGAACACGGCATCCATTATGTCGACGTCGGTACCTCCGGCGGCGTCTGGGGCATCGAGCGCGGCTATTGCATGATGATCGGCGGCGACAAGGCGGTGATCGACCGGCTCGATCCGATCTTCGCGAGTCTCGCGCCGGGCCCCGGCGACATCCCGCGTACCGCGGGACGCGAGGGCCGCGATGCCAGGATCGAACAGGGCTATATCCACGCCGGTCCTATCGGCGCCGGGCACTTCGTCAAGATGATCCATAACGGCATCGAATACGGCCTGATGCAGGCCTATGCCGAGGGTTTCGACATCCTTAGAAATGCCAATATCGAGGCGCTGCCCGCCGAGCACCGGTTCGATTTCGACATTGCCGACATCGCCGAAGTCTGGCGGCGAGGCAGCGTGATCCCGTCATGGCTGCTCGACCTCACGGCCTCCGCGCTTGCCAAAAATCCGACGCTCGAAAGCTATTCGGGATTCGTCGAAGATTCCGGCGAGGGCCGCTGGACTGTCAATGCCGCCGTCGACGAGGCGGTCCCTGCCGAGGTGCTCACTGCAGCCTTGTTCGCGCGGTTTCGCTCGCGCAAAGAGCATACCTTTGCCGAAAAGATCCTTTCCGCGATGCGCGACGGCTTCGGCGGCCACAAGGAGCCGCAGCAGCATCCTGGGCCGGTGCAACAGAACGCCCCTGACATCGTCAAGCCAAAGGCGTAAATGCCGATGCCTTCAACCCAGCCGCCTCAGAAGAAGCCCGAGCCCTGCTCCTTCGTTATCTTCGGCGCCACTGGCGACCTCGCGCACCGGCTGGTGATCCCCGCGCTCTATAATCTTGCGGCAAGCGACCTTCTGCCCGACAGGCTCTGCGTGGTCGGCGTCACCCGCAAGAAAATGTCGAACGAGGCCTTGCGCGGCAGCCTGATGAAGGGCCTGCACCAATTCGCCACCCGACCGGTGGAGGACGCGACTGCCAAGCGCCTCTTGGAATGCGTCACCTGTATCGCCGCCGATCCCGGCGAACCAGCCTCGTTCGACCGCATGCGAAAAAGGCTCGACGAACTCGAAGCCGCGCGGCAGACCGGCGGCAACCGCCTGTTTTATCTGGCGACGCCGCCCGATGGCTTTGCGCCGATCGCTCGCGAGCTCGGCCGCACCGGCATGCTGCAGCAGGACGGCGGCGCGTGGCGGAGGCTGGTGATCGAAAAGCCGTTCGGCACCGATCTCGCCTCGGCGAAGGCGCTGAATGCGGAATTGCTGGCGATTACCGACGAACACCAGATCTACCGGATCGATCATTACCTCGGCAAGGAGACGGTGCAGAATATCCTGGTGCTGCGCTTTGCCAACGGCATGTTCGAGCCGATCTGGAACCGCAATCACATCGATCACGTCCAGATCACGGTCGACGAAAAGCTCGATGTTGGCCACCGCGGCGGCTTCTACGATTCGACCGGTGCGCTGCGCGACATGGTGCCGAACCATCTGTTCCAGCTGCTGTCGCTGGTGGCGATGGAGCCGCCGATCCGCTTCGACGCCCATTCGGTGCGCGCCGAGAAGGCCGACGTGCTGGCGGCGATCCAGTCCCAGGGCGAGAGCGAAGCCCTGCAGAATTCCGTTCGCGGCCAATACCGCGCCGGCAGGATCGACAATACCGAGATTGGAGATTACCGCAGCACCAGAGATGTCAGGCCCGGCAGCACGACGGAGACCTATGCGGCGCTGAAGCTTTCCATCGACAACTGGCGCTGGGCCGGCGTTCCCTTCTATTTGCGCACCGGCAAGGCGCTCGGCGTCAAGCGCACGGAAGTGGCGATCAAGTTCAAGCAAGCGCCGTTTGCGATGTTCAGCTGCACCCCGGTGGAAACGCTGGCGCAGAACTACCTCGTGATCGGCGTGGCGCCGACCGAGGGCATCGCGCTGCAATTCAACACCAAGGTGCCCGGCCCCTCGATCCGAATCGACGGCGTCGAGATGAAGTTCCGCTACAAGGATTACTTCCAGGCCGAGCCGAGCACCGGCTACGAAACGCTGATCTATGACTGCATGATCGGTGACAACATCCTGTTCCAGCGCGCCGACAGCGTGGAGGCCGGCTGGAAGGCGGTGCAGCCGTTCCTCGATGCCTGGAAGAACGCCGGCGCCAACGGTCTGCTGCCCTACCAGGCCGGCAGCGAAGGTCCCACTGAAGCCAACGCGCTGCTGACGCGCGACGGCCGCAGCTGGCGAAAGCTCGGCTAGATGGCGCTGCCGGAGATAATGTCGTGAGCGATGAAATCGGCAAGATACCGTGCGTGCTTGTGGTGATGGGCGTGTCCGGCTCCGGCAAGAGCACCATCGCGGACCGCCTCGCCCAACGACTGGACTGGGATTTCGAAGATGGCGACATTTTTCATCCAGCGAGCAACGTCGCCAAGATGAGCGCCGGCCAGCCGCTGACCGACGAGGACCGCCGACCCTGGCTGCAGGCGATTGCCGATGAAATCGACCGGGCTTGCGAGGCGGGCGAACGTGCGGTCATTGCCTGCTCAGCGCTGAAACGCGCCTATCGCGACATTCTGGTGCATGGCCGCGACGACGTCAGGATCGTCTTTCTCGATGGCACGCAAGATTTGATCGCAGCCCGGCTGGCCGCGCGAAAGGGTCATTTCATGCCGCCGGGCCTGCTGGCCAGTCAGTTCAGGACGCTTGAGCCGCCGGCCAAGAGCGAAAATCCCGTTATGGTGTCGATCGATGCGCAGGTCGAGACCATCGTCGATGATATCATGAGCCGGTTGGGGCTCATTCCCGCTGACAACGCCGCGAGCAGCCGGAGCCGCCCATGACCCGCATCGCCCTGCTCGTCTCCGACGTCGATGGCACGCTGCTGACCAAGGACAAGACCTTGACCGACGGCGCGAAGAACGCGGTGCGGCGGCTGGGCGATGCCGGCATCGGCTTTACCCTCACCTCCAGCCGCCCGACCGTCGGCATGCGATTCTTGATCGAGCCGCTTGGGATCACATTGCCGGTCGGAGCCTTCAACGGCAGCGCCATCGTCGACCCGCAACTGAACCCGATCGAACAGCATTTGATCCCGGCGGCGGCGGCGCGAGCCTGCCTCGACGTGCTCGACGAATTCGGCGTCGATACCTGGCTGTTCACCAACGAACGCTGGCTCACGCGAAATCCTGACGGCGAGTATGTCCCGAATGAGCAACGCGCGATCCGGGCCGATCCAACCATCGTCGGGGAT
>JBAQER010000230.1:0-6761 GCA_049286845.1 Bradyrhizobium sp. | reverse complement strand
CACAGGCGGTGTTGACCTCAGGGCGGCTGTTACGTCAGGTAGGCCTTCGCGAAAGGGAACCCCGATGTCGCCCGGTTTGAAGGAATTTTGGCAGCCGCCGCCCATTGCGCCGCTCGATCAGAAGCTGGCCACCGCCATGCGCGGGCGCATCGATGGCAAGGCCAAGCCACCGGGATCACTGGGGCGGATCGAAGATCTTGCCGTGCAGCTGGGCATGATCCGGCACCCCGACCCGCCACGCGGCGACGAGGCCGTGCTGCTGGTGTTCGCCGCCGACCACGGCCTCACCGAGGAAGGCGTGTCGCAATACCCCTCCGCGGTGACGGTAGCGATGGTGATGACCTATTTGGCCGGTCGCGCCAGCGCCAATGCCTTTGCCGCCGCCAGCAACGCGACGATTTGCGTCGTCGATGCCGGCGTGGCCGCGGATCTCCCCGCTCATGCCAACCTGATCGCGGCAAAAATCCGCATGGGCACCGCCAATGCAGCGCGCGAGCCGGCGATGACGCCACAACAGGCCAGCGATGCATTGGCGCGCGGATGTGGGATCGCGATCGACGAAATTCAGAAAGGCGCCGACATTATCGCGTTGGGCGAAATGGGAATCGGCAACACCGCTTCCTCGGCGCTGTTGGCCCATCGCCTTGCGCCGGCGCCGCTGGGGGATTGCATCGGCGTCGGCGCCGGTCAGGACGATTCAGGTATGGCCCGCAAGCGCGCGGCGATCGAAAAAGCGGCGGCACGCAGCAACGCCGCCGCACCCTTCGACGTGCTCCGTGAATTCGGCGGGCTGGAAATCGCGATGATGGCCGGCGCGGTGCTGGGCACGGCGTCGCTGCGCCGGCCCGTATTGGTCGACGGATTTATTTCCAGTGCCGCGGCGCTGGTGGCGATACGGCTTTGTCCCGCGGCGCGCGACTATTGTATTTTCGCGCATCGCTCCGCGGAGAAGGGCCATGACGTGATACTCGCCGCCCTGCACGCAAAACCGCTGCTCGATCTCGGCCTGCGGCTCGGTGAAGGCACCGGCGCCTTGCTCGCGGTGCCGCTGGTGCGTGCCGCGGCACGGCTCCTGACGGATGTCGCCGATCTCAGCGACGTGCTGGCTGGAAATATCTGAGATGAGCGGCAACGGCGAGTTCCTGAACGCGCTGCGCTTCATGACCATCGTTCCCGTGCCGTCATCGGATACCGCGTCCAGGTCGGATTGGCTGTCGCGCTGTGCGAAATATTTTCCGGCAGTTGGGATTTGCATCGGCCTAGTATCGGCGGCGGCGCTGCTGTTGGCGGGCGCCATCTGGGGCCCGGTTATCGCAGCCCTGTTCGCGGTGGCGGCAAGCATCGCCGTCACCGGCGCCTTGCATGAAGACGGCCTCGCCGATACCGTCGACAGTTTTGGCGGAGGCTGGAGTGTGGAAAAGCGGCTCGCGATCATGAAGGATAGCCGGATCGGCGCTTACGGCACCCTCGCGCTGGTGTTCGGCGTAGCGCTGCGGGTGACGGCAATGGCGGAAATGCCGTTATGGAGCGGTGCCGCGGCATTGATATCAGCGCACGCCGCCGCGCGCATCACGCCGGCCTTTGTGATGAATGCGCTGCGTTACGCCGGCGATACAGCAGCGATGAAGGTCAGTTATACCGATGCGCCCGTCAGTGCGAATGACGTACGCTTCGCATTGATCGTCGTCGTGTGCGCGTTGGTGCCGCTTGCTTTCGTATCGATCCCGTCGGTCATCTCAGGACTTCTGCTCGGGGCCGTGCTGTCCACTGCCATCGCGCTTTGGGCGCGCAGGCTGATCGACGGCTACACCGGCGACGTTCTGGGCGCAATCGAACAGATGTTCGAGATCGGCTTCCTGCTCGGCGTCGCAGCCATTATCCGATAGGCCATTTCAGCGGCAGTTCATACGGCTCACCTTCGCGCGCCTCTGCGCCACGGCCGATCCTATCAATCGCCTCGATCATCCGGCCATCGCGCTGGAGCAGATCATCCGCAAGCCTGACCAGCAGCCGGTTGGGCGTGGCGGACGGCGCCCGCCGGCGCAGTTCGGCGGCGATGTCGCGTTCGAATCTCGGATTGCGATCGCAGGCAATGGCAAAAGCAGCCGCGCTAGAGCGGCTGATCCCGGCCCAGCAATGGATCAACAGCGCGCGCCGACGCCCGCCGTTGCGGCCGAAATCGAGAACCGCCTGCATCATGTCGCGGTCCGGCGCCGTCAGGCCCGGCGTCGGTTCGGCGATATCGTGAAACGCCAGTCGCAAATGCCGGTCGCACGCAAACCCGCTCCAGTCCGTCTCCGGGTAATCCGGCGACAGCAGCGTCAGCAGGTCGTAGCTATGAAGCCGCGCTGCAACGCTGCTGAGGGCGCTCAGCGAACTAACATGGATCATGACGTACCGATCAGGCGCTACCGCTTAAAAATCATCCGCGTGACATCCAGCCGTTGCTGCCAGCGATGACGATCGAGCTCGGGATCGAGATGCTCCTCCACCGGCCAGCCGATGCAGAGATAGGCGACCAGCGCCCAGGTCTGCGGCACCTCGAGCACCCGATGAATGATGTCAGGCTCGAGAATGGAGACCCAGCCAAGCCCCAACCCTTCGGCGCGTGCCGCAAGCCACAAGGTCTGAACCGCGGCCACAACCGAATACCGCAGAGTCTCGGGCATGGTGTGGCGGCCTAGCCCACTGCCCTCCTCCGCCGCCTCATCGGCGAAGACGGCGACATGCACCGGAGCGTTTTCGAGGCCCTCAAGCTTCAGTCTCGCATAATGTCCACGCTGTTCGCCGTAATAATTTTCCAGCGCCCGCGCATTGGCGCGCGCGAAGCTGGATTTCACCTCTTCCCGACGCTCGGTGGACTCGACGAGCACGAACCGCCAAGGCTGGCAATGTCCGACAGAGGGCGCGTGGCTGGCGAGTTCGAGCAGCGAATGCATCAACAAGGGATCAATGGGATCGCGACGAAACCGGCGGACGTCGCGGCGCCAGAGGATGAGGTCGCGGAACGACTGCCGAAATTCCTCGTTAAACTTTCGCGGAGATGGATCGGGCGACTGCGTCATGCGGTCGCCCCGTCGATGACATGGAAAAACGTTCCCGTTGTCGAACCCTGCCGCGCACCTTGTTCAAGCACTTTTGTCCCTGAAGCATCTCTGCAATCGACCAACGAATCTCCATCGACCGAAACCGTGCTCGCGTAATGGAATTCATGGCCGAACACTTCCGTCCCCTCCGCACCGAGCGAACAGTCCCGCTGAAGCCGGGCGCGGCGATAGCCCAAATGGAGCTTACGCTCCAGGAAAGAGGTCTCAAGTCCAAGCAGTCCGGTCATCTCGTGCCTGCGCCCGTCGGCATCCTCTAGCCCGCGTCCCAGCACCATATAGCCCCCGCACTCACCGTGGATGGGAATGGAACGTTCGGCCAATGTACGAAGACCTCCGCGAAAATGATGCGCCGACGCCAACGTGCCGGCATGGAGTTCCGGATAGCCTCCCGGCAACCAGACCGCGTCGGCGGTGTCGTCGGGAGCCTCATCCGCCAATGGTGAGAACGGAATGATTTCGGCTCCAGCTCGGCGCCATTGCCGAAGCAAATGAGGATACATGAATGAAAATGCCCGATCCTGCGCCAGCGCGATGCGCTGCCCGGGCGGCGGCAAATGATACCTCGACTCATTGGACCGCTCGCCGCTGGTTGCGGGCAAAACCTTCGCGGACCTGGCCGATCGTCTGATCGCATCAACATCGACAGCGGCCTCGACGACATCGGCAAGTCTGTCCAGATGCTGGTCGATCGCCGCGATTTCCCGCGCCTGAACAAGGCCGAGATGCCGTTCCGGCAAAGCGATCCGTTCATCACGCAGTATCGCCCCGAAAACCGGCAACTTGATCCGGTCGAACGCCGGCGCAATCAGCGCAAGATGCCGCGTGCTCGCGACGCGGTTGAGAATCACGCCCGCGATATCGATGTCATCTCTATATTTGGCGCATCCGAGTGCGACCGCGGCAGCCGTTTCCGTCTGGCCGGTGACATCGAGCACCAGCACCACCGGCCACCGCAGCAGCGCCGCCAGATCGGCGGTCGTGCCGGACCCGGATTGTCCTTGAGCCGCGGCGCCGTCGAACAATCCCATCACGCCTTCCGCAACGGAAATCACCGCATCCATCGATGCCGTCGCCGCAAGCGTTGCGATCAGGCCCGCACCCATCGCCCAGCTGTCCAGATTATAGCTCGGCTGACCGACCGCGACCTCGTGGAAAGCCGGATCAATATAGTCCGGTCCGCATTTGAAGGGCTGCACAGCGATGCCCCGACGACGAAGCGCGCGTAACAGCCCGAGCGTGACGGTTGTTTTCCCGGCGCCGGAACGCGGCGCGGCAATGATGAGGCCTGGTGAACCGGCGGGATTGATCATGGCCGACCAACCATGTTGGCCAGGAGCAGCTGGCGCATCGACGCAATCGCGCCGACGATCACGATGGCCGGCGCCCCGATTCCTTGTCTCTCAGCATCGACAGCCGCCGTCCCAAGCGACGTCTCGACAATGCGCTCTTCCGATGTGGTGGACGAACTGATGACCACAGCGGGGGTATCGTGCGCCATCCCCCCGCGCTCAAACGCACTCATGATGTCGGGCAGGTTGGCCATCGGCATATAGACAATGATCGGTTGTCCGACGCTTGCCAGTCTCTCCCACTCGGCGACGGAGGTACCATCGACCGATCGGCTGCCCGCCATCAGGATGATGGCATGGTTGGTATCCCGCATTGTCGCGGGAATACCAGCGAGTGCGGCTGCCGCAAGTCCCGACGTGATGCCTGGTATGATCCGGAATCGAAGACCGGCGCGCGTCAGCGCCAAAACTTCTTCACCGCCGCGTCCGAATACAAAGGGGTCACCGCCTTTGAGACGCAGAACGCGCCGCTGCATCCTGGCGCGTTCGATCAGAAGCTCGTTGATATCGCCCTGCTGAGCCGATGGCTTTCCGCCGCGCTTACCCGCAAAGATCAGTTTGGCCTGGTTGCCAGCAAGTTCCGGAATGCGTGGATCGACCAGAGCATCGTGAACGATGTCGTCAGCCGTCCTCAGCGCGTGGAGCGCATGGAGTGTCAGAAGTCCGGGGTCGCCCGGGCCAGCACCTACAAGCCAGACCTCACCCGGTGGAAAATCCGGGAAGTTAGGAAGGTTGTCGAGGCGAAGCTTCGTCTCCATCACGAGCCTCTCCCCCGGAACCGCCGCTGATAGGCGCTATCGTACAGCGCGCTGTCGCGGAAATCCCGCGCGGCCAGCACCTCGCCAACGAGAATGAGCGCGGTACGATCGATGTTGGTTTTCTCGACTTCGCTGACGATGGTGCCGAGCGACGAGCGGATGATCCGCTCATCCGGCCAGCTGGCACGAAACACCACGGCGACCGGGCACGTCTCGCCATAGGCGGGAATGAGTTCTGCAACGGTTTTTTCAAGCGCATGAATTGAGAGATGAATAGCGAGCGTTGCGCGGGTCGCCGCGAACGCGGACAGGCTTTCGGTTTCAGGCATCGACGAGGCCCGTCCCGGGGTCCGGGTCAGCACGACGGATTGAGCGACTTCGGGCAGCGTCAGTTCCCTGGCCAGCGCAGCGGCGGCGGCGGCGAAGGCCGGAACGCCCGGCGTAACCGTGAAGGGAATATCGAGCGCTTCGAGCCGTCGCAACTGTTCGCCAAGCGCACTCCAGATCGACAGATCGCCGGAATGGAGGCGCGCGACATCCTGACCTTCGTCGGTCGCTCGCTTGAATTCGGCGACGATCTCGTCGAGCGACATCGGCGCCGTATCGACGATGCGCGCGCCGGACGGGCAGTATCCAAGAAGCGCCTTGGGCACGAGCGAGCCTGCATACAGGCAGACCGGACAACTCGCGATGAGATCGCGTCCGCGCACCGTAATGAGATCGGGCGCGCCGGGTCCGGCCCCTATGAAATGAACCGTCACGATCCCTCACCGATGGCGATGGCACAGGTTACCTTGTTGGCCGCGATCCGCGCTCCGAGCAGTCGGGCGTTGGGGCCAGCCGCGACGAGGGCTGATGCCTCCGCGATCGACGGAACCCCCATGATCTCCTGAACGCGCAACGAGCGCGTCAAAACCTGGTCGGCGACCCGCCCCAGATCCGCAACCGGGCATCGCAGAATAGGAATCGACAGCGACCGGGCCGCGCTTGCGATGCCGCGCTCGTCGGCTTTCGAGGTTTCGGTCGCGATCGCCGTGAGGTTCTCCTGCGCGATGCCGAAATTCGAAAGCGCCACGAAAATCAGACTCACAATGTCTTCGGAGGAAGTTTCCCGTCCGCATCCGATACCCGCAACGATCATGGCTTCCTCACTCGCCATTGCGTGACCGGCATCGCCGGCCGCCAGCCAGACATGGCGCCCACTCTATCGGCTCTTGCGACCTGCAGTCGAACGAGATCTCCGCCAAAATGCTGGAAATAGCCGGCCAGCCGCGCCTCGGTCTCCAGCGACACGGCGTTGGCAACGAGACGGCCGCCTGACTTCAGCGCGGACCACGCCGCGTCGAAAACGCCGTCATCCATCATTCCGCCGCCGATAAAGACAGCATCCGGTCTCGTAAGCCCCGCGAGCGCCTCCGGCGCCCGGCCCTGCACGATCTCAAGCTCCGGCACGCCAAGTGCTGCGGCGTTGCGGGCCGCCCGGCCCGCGCGGTCGCTGCGCGCCTCGATGCCGATCGCGCGCAGGGATGGATGCCGCAGCAGCCACT
>JBAQER010000229.1:0-4196 GCA_049286845.1 Bradyrhizobium sp. | reverse complement strand
TCTCGCTGTGGAATTTGGTCGAAATGCAGGGTTGCGCCGCTTGAAGTGGGGCCTCGGCAGGCGAAATACAACTCTTGAAGCGATCACGCCTTAGCGAACCGCCGATGGTCCGGGCAAAGCCGGTTGTGCGCGCGGGGCGGCGGGCTGGCCGCGCATCCGCGCCAGCAGTTCGGCGGTCGGCCAGGAATCGGCGGGCAGGCCGTATTTGATCTGCATCGCCTTCACCGCGCTGCGGCTCTGCTGACCCATGATGCCGTCGACCTTGCCGACATTGTATCCCGCGCGCACCAGGAGCTGCTGCAGCTCGCGCAGTTCGTTGAACGGCAGCTGCGCCACCGGCGCCGAGGGACGCTGCATCGGCCCAGCACCTGCGATGCGGGTGGCGAGATAGCCCGCGGTGGTCGAATAGATCAGCGAGTTGTTCCACTCGGTGTAGGCGGCGAAATTCGGATAGGCCAGAAACGCCGGCCCGGTGCGGCCCATCGGCAGCAGCAGCGACGCCGGCAGATTGTCGGATGGCAGCGCCTTGCCGTCAGGATAGGTGACGCCGTACTGCGCCCATTTCGAACGCGGATGCTTGATCGTGAGATCGGCCTGATCCCAAGAAAAGCCTGAAGGTAAATTTTGCGGCACGCGCACTTCCTGCAGCCAGGGTTCGCCGCGCCGCCATTTCAATCCGTTGGCGATGTAGTTCGCGGTCGAGCCGATCACGTCGGCCGGGCTGCGCAAGAGATTGCGATGGCCGTCGCCGTCGTAGTCGACGGCGTAATTGAAATAATGCGTCGGCAGGAATTGCGTCTGGCCGAGTTCGCCGGCCCATGAGCCCACCATCTCGGCGGACGAAAGATCGCCGCGGTCGATGATCTTCAATGCGGCGATGGTCTCGTCCTGGAACATCTGCGAGCGGCGGCAGTCATAGGCCAGCGACACCAGCGAGCGCAGCGTCGGCAGGTTGCCCATATTGGCGCCGAAATCGCTCTCGAGCCCCCAGAACGCGGCGATCACCGCCGGCGGCACGCCATACTCCTTCTCGGCGCGCGCGAAGGCGGCGGCATGGGTCTTGATCCTGGCCTGGCCCTGCTGCATCCGGTAGACGGCGGCCATGCGCGCGGCGAATTCGGTGAACACCTGCCCGAACACGCGCTGGCCGCGGTCGCGGTTGACGATGCCCTGGTCGTAGACGAGTCCCGGAGAAGCTTCCGCCAGCGCCCGCTGCGACACCCCGGCGGCGATCGCCTGCTGTTTGAGATCGGCGAGGAAGCGGTCGAAACTCATGCCGTTGTGGCAGGCCGCGCCGCCGCGCGCGGCTGCGGTCTGGGCTGGTGCGGCGGGCGAAGCGGGTCTGGCAACGGCAGGTTTGGCGGGCGCCGCGGCCGGCCGGGCTGTCGTTGGTGCCGGCTGGGCCGATGCCTGCGGCGCTCCGCACAACAGCGCCAGCAGGGCGGCGCCGGGGAGAAATCGTGCCGTCGAAAATTTTCGCATGCGGAGCCCGATTGGATGCAGAGTCACGGAAGGTGCCTTCTCGGTTGGGTCAGAAGCAGACATCGTCAGCGAGCGGCGGTGCTGCGCACCCGCAGAAGTCGCGCGCATTATTCACAATAGGTTCGACCGTTGAACTGGAAGCATTTCGCGGCGGCGTCGGCTGGCCGCGCAGGAGGCGACGCTCTCCTTGAAGCGGTTCTGACCACCCTTCCATGAAATCTTGAAACGGCCGGTCCCGAACACAAGCGATTGATGTCCTGGTCCGTAACAATGGACCAGATCATTCGCGCGCCCTCTGTGCGGCAACTCAACATCAGAGAGGGCCGCAAGCAGATCGAGGCGCCTTCGGAATAGCTCTTGCTCTCGTAGAGGCATGCCCCGGCAGTTTGCGCATGAACGGGCGAGGGCAGGCTCGCAACCCCTGTGAGCGCGATCAAGCAGATACAAATCTTCGGGTTGATTTTCATTGCCTGCCTCCAGGTTGTTCGGGAATTGACGGACCAGCATCGGTTGCTGCCGGCTTTGCTGGATGCCTCTGAGTTTCGCCTGCCAGCGGTCCGTTGAAGCCGATCAAAATGCATTTTATGCTTCGCAAAATCTCGTCAGAAGGCAACTGGGCTGGTGAAAGCAGCCGACCACTCCCGCCAATGAATTTGGTTCTTGCACGTTTTTGACGCTGCTCATACTCGATAATCCAACCTGCCTCACGATAGGGGGGAACGGGTTGTGCGTTTCGGGTTCGCTTCGGCAAGGAAGGCGGCTTCGAAATCCGCCACCGCGCGTGGATGGCCGCATGTACAATATCATCTCGACCGACGCGTCGGGACAATCATGTTCCGTGAGAGCCGGCAACGTCTTCGCAGTCAGATGAGCCGCCGCCAATCCTGAAAGCCCATGGCAAATCGGACTTCGCAACAGCCGGCTGTTTCATTCGCAGTAGGTCTTGCCGCCGAACGTAAAGCACTTGCCGCCACCTCCCGCCGAGCCGGCCCGTCGCGGCGCGGGCTCGCGGGCGACCGGCTCGCGGCGCGTCGCCGTCTGCGGCTTGGCCGCCGGCTCGGGCTTCTTCTCGCACGCCCCACCGGAGTTCAGAAAAGAGCCGCTCTCGCAGCCGATCTGAACGCAGCGGTCGCCATCGGCCCGCTGGCCTTTCTTGCAAACCAGCGGACATACGCGCTCGCTCTTGCCGCGGACGGAATCGAGCGCATCCAGACTGGCCAGCTGGACATTCAGTTTGGTCTGCGCATTCTTGTTGAACGACTCGAGCGCGCCTTTCGAGCCAGCGTCCCAGTTTCCATCGACATTGCCCGGATTGCATCCGACGCGCTTGAGATGGGCCTGCAGCAGCCGCGCGATGTCGGCCTGATCCATTTGCGGAGCAGCCGGTACGGCGGCGTTTCCGGGCGCGCTTGCGGGCGGTGACAGCGCAGCGATCTTGTCGCGCTCCAGTGCCGCCTCGCGTTTGGCCTGCTCGACCTGCTTCTGCGCATCCGCAACGGCCTGACGTTTGGCTTCCTCGACCTGACGCCGCGCGGTTTCCGCCTCCTGCCGGGCGATCTCGACCTGGCGCTTGGCGTCCTCCAATTGCTTCTTTGCCTGTTCCGCAACCTGACGCCGTGCCTCTTCCAGGTCCTTCTTGGCCTGTTCCGAAATTTTCTGCTTCGCTTCGGAAGTTTGACGCGCGGTTTGCTCCTCCAGCTGGCTGCGGAATTCCGCGGCTTTTCTGGCCGCCTGCGCTTCGGCCTCGCGGCGCGCGTCGTCGGCTTTGGCGCGCATCTGTTCCGCTGCGATCAGCTTGCTGGTCTGCGCACGCGCGAGGTCGGCGTACAATCCGCTGCGATGGGCGGCCAGAAACGAATCCCAGGCCTCGCGGGTGCCGATCTGGGCTGCCAGTTCATAATCGGTCCGGGCGCCGGCTTCGGGATCGGCCGGCTTCAACGCCTGCGGCACCAGGGCGACCGTCTCGCCGCCCAATGAACCGTAAACGAAGGGCTCCTGGCGATACCCGGTGCTCTTCAAGACGTCGTCGCGGACGCGGCCAAACGCCAGCCGAAGATCGAGCCCGGGTTCGGCAATGTATTTGACCAGTGCCGAAGCGAACGGGCTGTTCTGTCCGTCTCCGTCGTTCGCCACCGCGCCTGCCTTGGCTGCGTAGGCAACCAGAGTGTCGGACATCGAGGGTTCGATCTTGGCAAGTCCGCGTCCGATGGAGCGGGTGCTCACGGTCCGTTTCATGGTCTTGGTGAACGGGTTATCGCGACAGGCATCGAGAATGATCAGCTTCAGGCGTTTGGCGCCATCGAGCGCCTTCAGGACGCGGTCAAGCGAGATGGTTTCGTCCTCGACGTCGAAATCGCTCGCCAGCTTGGCGTCGGCCGGCACGAGGTAGTTGGTGCCGTCAACCTCGATGCCGTGACCGGCGTAATAGACCACGGAAATATCGGCATCGCGCGAAGTGTCGGAGAATTGGCGAATGGACCTGCGCAAGTCGGTAATGCCGAGATCGCGGCCGCTCTCGACGACGTCGAAGCCCGCCTTCTTGAACAGCGCCGACATCGCTTCGGCATCTCGCGCCGGATTGATCAGGCGAGGCACCGATTGATAGTTCGAGATGCCGACAACGAGCGCAACGCGTTTCTCCGCCCTGGCCGAGGAGCAGGAAACAAGCGACAGGAGCCCAACAAACAAAAGGAACGTCAAGCGCACGGTGTGCC
>JBAQER010000228.1:0-5373 GCA_049286845.1 Bradyrhizobium sp. | reverse complement strand
TGAGCCAGCTATCCGCAGGCGACGGGGGCAAGAAAGCCCGATACCCCGGGGTGAGCGCGATATAAGCCGTAAAGCCATTGCGCAGGGAATGTCGGAGTGCCTCCGCTGAACCTGTATGCTCGTGTGCGCTTCCTTTCGCACAACTTTGCACACGAGACCGCGGGTGCAGCGCGCATCCGGCATTCCCTGCTCCCTCTCTTGAGGGACAACGACATGCAAACCTCGGGCGCATCCCGCCGCGAGAATGCGGACTCATATCTGGAGCCGTTGTGCCGTGACAAATCTTGCGAGACGCCGCGTGAAACCGTCGCAGCCGATCGGCCACTCGCCGGGAAGCGCCGTCTTGTCCTCGGCGACCGCGGGGCTTCGGCCAAGTACGTCCACCAGTCACGCCCACAAGTCACGGCCATGTGAAAATCGCCGCCCAGGCCGGAATTGACAATGACTGACCGGTCAGTCATAATTGAACTCATGACAGCCGCGCACAGCAAGGCCGCTGGAAAGACCGTCCTGAAGCCGGCCAGGCGCCGGGGGAAGGCGAGGGCATCGGCTGGCTCGGCTATTTCCAAGCCATCGTCCAAGCCATCGTCCAAGCCATCGTCCAAGCCTGTCATGAGCCGCGCCGAACGCGCTGCCGAACGGCGCGGGGCCATCATCGAGGCGGCGATGGACGAGTTCATCTCGCGCGGGTTCGCTGCGACACGGCTGGACGATGTCGCCAAGCGGGCGGGGGTCGCCAAGGGCACGATCTATCTGCACTTCAAGGACAAGGAATCGATGTTCGAGGAACTGATCCGGACGGCCATCGTGCCGCTGGTCGTCCGCCTCGGCTCGACGCCGCCGCCGGCGGGTGCATCGGTGCGCGACATGGTGGAGGGGTTTGCCCGAACCTTCATCCAGGAGGTGGCGACGACGCGTCGCGGCGACATCGTGCGGCTGATCGTCGCCGAAGGTCCGCGATTTCCAGCCGTTGCCGATTTTTATTACCGCGAAGTGGTGACGAGGGGGCTCGCCGGCATGCGCGCCCTCATCGAGCTCGGCATCGCGCGCGGCGAAATACGAAACAAGAACCTGGCGCGGTTTCCGCAGATCCTGGTAGCGCCCGCACTGATCGCGGTGATCTGGCAGAGCCTGTTCAGCAGGCACGCCCCGCTCGATGCAATCGAGATGTTCCGCGTCCATCTCGACCTGATCTTTGGCGAACGGAGGACGGCATGACCCCGTCGCGAATGAATTTACAACTTCTCGCAGCGCTGGCGCTGGCGGCGGTGCTGGCCGGCTGCAGCGAGCGCCGGGATCCCGGCTATCAGGGTTGGGTCGAGGCCGACATGATCTTCGTCAGCCCCGATGAATCCGGCCGCGTGACCAAGTTGAACGTGCGCGAGGGCGATGAGGTCAAGGCTGGCGCGCCGCTTTATTCCGTGGATGACGACCTGCAAAGGGCCGATCTCAACCAGACCAACGCCACGCTCGCCAACGCGCAGCAGACCTACGACCGCGCCGCCTCCCTGAGCAAGACCGGCTCGGGGACGCAGGCCAATCTCGATGCCGCGGTCTCCGCGCTGCGCGTTGCGGAAGCAAGGGTCAACACCTCGCAGACACGGCTGGCGCGCCGCAGCGGCTTTGCGCCGGTCGGCGGCACCATCCAGCAGATCTATTTCCGCGAGGGCGAGATGGTGCCGGCGCAGCGCCCGGTGCTCTCGATCATGCCGCCCGGCAACATGAAGCTGCGGTTCTTCGTGCCGGAAGGGGATCTGCCGAAGCTTGCGGTTGGCGACGAGGTCCGCGTGACCTGCGACAACTGCGCCGCCGATCTCAACGCAAAGATCTATTTCATCGCGACCCAGGCCGAATACACCCCGCCCGTGATCTACTCGCTCGAGGAGCGCAACAAGCTCGTCTACCTGATCCAGGCGCGGCCGAGCCGGCCCGATAGCCTGCGCGTCGGCCAGCCGATCAGCATCTATCTCGGCGCCAGGACGCCGGTGGCGGACAAGCGATGACCGCGGCGCCCGTCCACGCAGCCGACGTCGCGATCGACGTCCACGGCCTTTCCAAATCCTTCGGCGGTCGCGAGGTGGTGCATGACCTCTCGATGCAGGTCAGGCGCGGCACCATTTACGGCTTCCTCGGCCCCAACGGGTCCGGCAAGACCACCACCATCCGCATGCTCTGCGGCCTGCTGACGCCCGACAGCGGCGAGGGGACTTGCCTGGGCTACGACATTCGCCGCGACGCCGACAAGATCAAGCGCCAGGTCGGCTACATGACGCAGCGTTTTTCGCTGTACCAGGATCTGTCGGTGCGCGAGAATCTGGAATTCGTCGCGCGGCTCTATGGCATGGCCGATGCACGCGGCTCTGCGGCCGACATGATCAAGCGGCTCGGCCTCAACGGCCGCGAGGAGCAGCTCGCCGGCAACCTCTCCGGCGGCTGGAAGCAACGGCTGGCGCTCGGCGCCTGCACGCTGCCCAATCCGCAACTGCTGCTGCTGGATGAGCCGACCGCCGGCGTCGACCCCAAGGCGCGGCGCGATTTCTGGAACGAGATCCATGCGCTGGCGGCCGACGGGCTGACGGTGCTGGTCTCCACCCACTACATGGACGAGGCCGAGCGCTGCCACGAGATCGCCTATATCGCCTATGGCTATCTGCTGGCGCACGGCACCGTGGATGAGGTGATCGCCAAGTCGGCGCTGTCGACCTGGACGGTGTCGGGCGACGACCTCAACGGACTCTCGTCGGCACTCACCGGCAAGCCCGGTGCCGACATGGTGGCGCCGTTCGGCACCTCCTTGCATGTCTCCGGCCGCGACAGGGCGGCGCTCGAGGCCACCATCGCGCCGTACCGCGACAACAAGGGATTGAACTGGCAGCACAGCGAGCCGTCGCTGGAGGATGTGTTCATCGAACTGATGACCCGCTCGAAGGACAATTTCCAATGAGCGTCGCCGAAGCCCCCGACCACAGCCGCGACAGCAAGGAGCCCAGGTTCGGCTTCTGGCGGCGCAGCTATGCGATGGTGGTCAAGGAATTCATCCAGCTCAGGCGCGACCGTGTCTCGTTCGCGATGATCGTGATGATCCCGGTGATGCAGCTGTTGCTGTTCGGCTTTGCCATCAACACCACGCCGCGCCACCTGCCAACCGCGGTGCTGTTGCAGGAGGACAGCGATCTCGCGCGCTCGATCCTGAAGGCGCTGGAAAACACCGCCTATTTCCGATTCACCCGGGAAGTGCACGATGTCGCCGAGTTCGACAACCTGTTGCTGTCGGGCAAGGTGCTGTTCGGCGTGGAAATTCCGCGCGGCTTCGAGCGCGCGGTGCGGCGCGGTGATCACCCGGCGCTGTTGGTCGCCGCCGACGCCACCGATCCGGTGGCGGCGGGTTCGGCGATGTCGGCGCTCGGCATCGTGGTGCAGACGGCGCTGCAGCACGACCTGCACATCGGCGATCCGTCTTCGCCGCCGTTCGAAATCCGCACCCATGCCCGTTACAATCCGGCGGCGTCGTCGCGGTTGAATATCGTGCCCGGGCTGGTCGGCACCATCCTGACCATGACCATGCTGATCTTCACGGCGCTGTCGGTGACGCGCGAGATCGAGCGCGGCACCATGGAAAGCCTGCTGTCGATGCCGATCACCCCGGTCGAGGTGATGCTCGGCAAGATATTGCCCTATGTGCTGGTCGGCTTCATCCAGGCCATCCTGATCATCGGCATCGGCGTGCTGCTGTTCGGCGTCCCCGTCAACGGCAGCCTGACCCTGCTGGCGCTGCTCTCGACCCTGTTCATCACCACCAATCTCGCGATCGGCTACACTTTCTCGACCATCGCGCAGAACCAGCTGCAGGCGATGCAGATGTCGATCATGTTCTTCCTGCCCAGCATCCTGCTGTCGGGCTTCATGTTTCCCTTCGCCGGCATGCCGGTATGGGCGCAATATATCGGCGAAGGCCTGCCGCTGACGCACTACTTGCGGATCGTCCGCGCCATCATGCTGAAGGGCGCGACCCTGCCGAATCTGCAATATGATGCGATCGCTCTGCTGGCGCTGATGCTGCTGGCGATGACGATCGCCGTGATGCGCTTCCGCCGCACGCTCGATTGATGCAGAATGGGCGTCGATTATTTCACCGTCATTCCGGGGCGCGTCGAAGACGCGAACCCGGAATCTCGAGTTTCCGGGTCCACGCTTGCGCGTGTCCCGGAATGACAGGGTAACGAGATGGCCGGGTTTTGGGGCAATAAAAGCGAGCGGTGGCCGGCGGTGTCGGCCGACTTTGAACAGGCGCTGACGCGCGAAATCCTGCTGACCGAGCGGCTGCGGGTCAAGGCGATCCTCGTTACCATCTCGCTGCTGCTGGTGATGTTGACCGCGGTCTACCTCATCGCGCCTGACACTATTGGGCGGATCTGGCATGGCCATGTCCCGATCCTGCCATTGTATGCCGTCTTTCTTGCGTTCGCGCTGTTCGAGCTGTCGGTGCTGCGCGTGCTCGGCCAGCGGCTGGCGCAGGGCCGCGACGTGCCCCGCGCGCGGCGCTATCTCGGCGCCCTGATCGAAACCAGCCTGGTCACCGTTGCGCTGTACCTGCAGATGAAGGCGATGGGGCCGGCGCAGGCATTGGCCTTCGTGATACCGCTGGTCTATTTCATCTTCATCATTCTCTCGACGCTGCGGCTCGATTTCTGGCTCTCGACCTTCACCGGCTTCGTCGCGGCGGCGGAACTGTTGGCGATGGCGAAGTTCTATCGCCCGGAGCAATTCGCCGCCGAGCCGGCGCCTGACCTCGCATTTCATATCGTCCGCGGCCTTGTCATTCTGGTCTGCGGCATGCTGGCGGGCGCGGTGGGGATGCAACTGCGCCGGCAGTTCGAGGCCAGCATCGTCGCTGCGACCGCGCGCGACCGCATCACCAACCTGTTCGGCCAGCATGTTTCGCCGCAGGTGGTAGAGCGTTTGCTGACGGAGGGCGCCAGGACCGACAGCGAAATCCGCCAGGTCGCCGTGATGTTCGTCGATTTCCGCAGCTTCACCGCCGGCGCACGGTCGCGCTCGCCACGGGAGGTGGTTGAGCGCCTCGACGGCGCGTTCGGGGTGCTGGTCGATATCCTCGACCGCCATGGCGGCATCCTGAACAAGTTTCTCGGCGATGGCTTTCTGGCGCTGTTCGGCGCGCCGCTGGAGGCGCCCGACGCCGCGCACCGCGCGGTCGCCGCCGCCCGCGAAATGCTGGCCGCGAACGAGCACATCAACCGGGAAACCAGCTGGCCGCTGCGGATCGGCATCGGCATTCACTTCGGCGAGGTCGTCGCCGGCAATATCGGTTCGCCCCGGCGCAAGGAATACACCGTGATCGGCGACACCGTGAAC
>JBAQER010000227.1:0-3542 GCA_049286845.1 Bradyrhizobium sp. | reverse complement strand
CGGGGGGGGAGGACATTATGGCCAATGAAAAAGGGCCGAACATCAAGAAGAAGCAGAAATGCAAGAATTGCGAGGGCAAGGGCTTGCTGAAGAAGGGCGACAAGGTGGTGAAATGCCAGCGCTGCGGCGGGACCGGGTTGCGCTGACTCTCGTCCGTATCGCATGAAGCGCGGCGCTCGATCCGGGCTACTGGGCATTGAGGCGCGGCCGCTGATAGGCTTCATACAACCCGTTATCGATAGAAGGTGTTCCATGCCGGATGGTTTGACAAGAATTGCGATGGGGTATGAGGAGTGACCGAGGCTGTCAGCATAGCCGCGCCGAGAGGCGGCGTGGCGCGGATGTCGCGCCGGGTCATGAACCTTGCGCATCTACTCAGGCAAAATGCCCGCCGCCACGGCGACCGGCCCGGGTTGATCTGGGGCGACAAGTCCTGGAGCTGGCGCGAGATCGACGCCCGGGTTTCGGCGCTGGCGGCGGCGCTCGCTGCGCGTGGCATCGTCAAGGGCGACCGCATCCTGGTGCATTCCAAGAACTGCGACGAGATGTTCTGGTCGATGTTCGCGGCCTTCCGGCTGGGCGCGGTCTGGGTGCCGACTAATTTCCGCCTGATGCCGGACGAGGTCGCTTATCTGGCCACAGCGTCCGGCGCCAAAGCGTTCCTGTGCCATGGCGACTTTCCGGACCATGCGGCCGCGGTGAAGGCCGCGAGCCCGGTGCTCGAATTCACCTGGCGGATCGGCGAGGGCGCAATCGGCGGAAGCTCGGTGAGCGAAGCGATCGCGGCTCATGCGGGTGCGAAGTTCGAGAACACAGCGGTCGACTATGATGACCCCTGCTGGTTCTTCTTCACCTCGGGCACGACAGGCCGTTCCAAGGCGGCGGTGCTGACCCATGGCCAGATGGCGTTTGTCGTCACCAACCATCTTGCGGACCTGATGCCCGGCACGTCGGAGCGTGATGCGTCGCTGGTTGTGGCGCCGCTGTCGCATGGCGCCGGCGTGCATCAGCTGGTGCAGGCCGCGCGCGGCGTGCCGACCATCCTGCTGTCGACCGAGCGCTTCGATATCGACGAGGCGTTCCGGCTGATCGAGACCCATCGCGTCAGCAACATCTTTACCGTGCCGACCATCCTGAAGATGATGGTCGAGCATCCCGCCATCGACCGCCACGATCATTCCTCGCTGCGCTACATCATCTATGCCGGCGCGCCGATGTACCGCGAGGACCAGAAGGCGGCGCTGAACAAGCTCGGCCAGGTGCTGGTGCAGTATTTCGGCCTCGGCGAGGTCACCGGCAACATCACCGTGCTGCCGCCCGAACTGCACGCGGCGGAGGACGGACCCTTGGCGCGGATCGGCACCTGCGGCTTCGAGCGCACGGGCATGCAGGTCTCGATCCAGGGCGACGACGGCAGCGAGCTGAAACCGTTCGAGACCGGCGAGATCTGCGTCATCGGTCCCGCGGTGTTCGCCGGCTATTACGATAACCCCGAAGCCAACGCCAAGGCGTTTCGCGACGGCTGGTTCCGCACCGGCGACCTCGGCCACATGGACGAGGAGGGGTTCGTCTACATCACCGGCCGCGCCTCCGACATGTACATATCGGGCGGATCCAACATCTATCCGCGCGAGGTCGAGGAGAAGATCTTGACCCATCCCGCGATCGGCGAGGTCGCGGTGCTCGGGGTGCCCGACCCGTTCTGGGGCGAGGTCGGCGTCGCCGTCTGCGTCGCGCGCGAGGGCGCAGGCGCGGTGACGGAAGCCGAGATGGCCGCGTTCCTGGCGCCAAAAGTGCCGCGCTACAAGATGCCGAAGCGCGTCTTCTTCTGGGACGCCTTGCCCAAATCCGGCTATGGCAAGATTCCAAAACGGCTGGTGCGCGACGAGCTGGAGGCGCGGGGGCTACTCGACCTCGTCTCCAAGCAGACGGGCTAAGATGCGAAGCATCCAGCAACCCGGCGCGCCCGTGGCCCAGCGCATCCAGTGGGTCGAGGCGCGCGGCCGCGCCTTTTCCTTCACGCTGCAAGCGGGCGTGCCGCTGCTGGAAGCCGCGCGCCGCGGCTTCGCGGCAGAGGGCTTTGCCGGCGGCACCTTGAACATCCGGGGCGGGGCGCTCGGCCCGTTCGCCTATGTGATGCCGGCGCTGTCGAAGACCGGCGCCAACGCCGCCTTCTACAGCGACACCTTCCGGCCCGCCGGCGTCACGCACCTTGAGATGGGCGCGATGACCCTGGGTAGCCGCGACGGCGCGCCGTTCTTCCATTGCCACGCGCTGTGGGTTGAAGCCGACGGCCGCGCCGGCGGCGGCCATATCCTGCCCGAGGAGACCATGGTCGCCGAGCCGTTCGAGGTGGAGGCGTTCGGCATCGACGGCGCGCTGTTCATGGGGGA
This sequence comes from Bradyrhizobium sp., assembly GCA_049286845.1. Taxonomy (GTDB): domain Bacteria; phylum Pseudomonadota; class Alphaproteobacteria; order Rhizobiales; family Xanthobacteraceae; genus Bradyrhizobium. The sequence continues at coordinate 1,149 of JBAQER010000227.1, read as the reverse complement.
GCCGGACCCCGAGACCAATTTCAAACTGTTCGGGCCGGTGTCATCCAGGGCTACAGGCGCGAAGACCAAGAGCCGCGCCTTCGCGCTGCGCTTACGGCCGAACCAGGATTTTGCGGGAGCGCTGGAGGCGTTCTGCCGAGAGCGCGGCATCACGCAGGCAAAGCTGCATGGCGGCGTCGGCAGCACGATCGGCGCCCGCTTCACGGACAGCCGCATCGTCGAGCCGTTCGCGACCGAGCTGTTGGTTCGCTCGGGCGTCATTTCAGCCGGCGCGAGCGGCGCGCTCGAAGCGGAGCTCGACGTCGCGCTGGTCGACTATACCGGCGGCCTTGCCGAGGGCCGGCTCGAGCGCGGCGACAATCCGGTGCTGATGACGATGGAGCTGGTGGTTGAAGTGCTTGACGGCCTTTAGGGCGGGCAAGGGCGCCTCCTCGCGCCGTGCTCACCATTACGCCGTGCTCGCCCAAGCTAAAATGTCGAAAACAACCCCATGCAAAGTAAGAGTTGTCGGGCCAGGGATGATTTGAGAGATCCAGCGAAAACATTTTGACACGTCGGGCAAATCACCGGCACTATTCCATTATTCCGCAACTTGAAGAGCGCTGCCGGAACTCATCTTCAGAGAAGCCCGGGCAAGCGATCCGTCTTGAGGGATGGCCGGGGGACGCCAGCCGTGCAAGACGCTACCCTTTGAATTCAATTCACGGCACCGTCCGGGCAATGCGACACTCGATCCACCATACATCGCTTGATGCGAAGAAGGCCCGCATACTGATCAACGCGCTGGTCGATTGCGCCAAGGCGGGGATCAAACCGAGCTTCTCGACCACGCAAATGCTTCGGGGACTCGCGCTTTACCTGGAATGCGGGAGCTTCCATAACAAGAGCTGGCGAACGTATCACCGCGCCAGTGAAGCCGCTAAGCTGGTGATAGCGTCGGGCGACAAGAACTGGAAGAGCAGGGTCACGTTTGAACATGTCCGCCCTCTCAGCAAGATGTATCAGATGTTCCTGGATGAGAGGGCAACCCTGACCCTTTAAAGGGCGGCGTTCATCATTGGCGAATATCCGCCGGTCCTGATCACCGTGGAAGAAGAACTCCGGATGGCGAAACTCGGATTCAGCGCTGAGGGCACGCCGGAACAGCGA
>JBAQER010000226.1:0-12995 GCA_049286845.1 Bradyrhizobium sp. | reverse complement strand
CGCGTTCGCGATCGAGCGTGCCTTCCGCGGTCTCGCCCTGAAAACGGCGGCGCCACGGTGCAAAACCATGACGCCGCGCGACTTCATCGACGACTGCGAAGCCGATGTTGTGCCGGTTATGCGCGTATTTCGCGCCGGGATTGCCGAGCCCAACAAACAGTCGCATGACGCGGCATCCCGCGTCCGGTTACTTCTTCTTGTCGCCGCCGCCAGCAGGCGCCTTCGCGCCGGCCGCCGGAGCCTTGGCACCTGCCGCGGGAGCGGCACCCGCCGCCGGAGCAGCGGCAGCGCCGGCCACCGGAGCGGCACCGGGGGCAGCCGCAACCGGACCGGCCGCAGCGGCAGCCGCGGCCTTGAGTTCCTCCGCGTAGCCGGACGGCGGCACGATGGTCACCAGCGTCACGTCCTCGCGCGACAGCGACTTCACGCCGGTCGGCAGCTTGACTTCGGACAGATGCAGCGAGTGGCTGATTTCCAGCGCGCTGACATCGGCTTCGATATATTGCGGAATGTTATCGACCGAGCATTCCAGCTCGATGGTGTGGGTGACGATGTTGACGGTACCGCCGCGCTTCACGCCCGGCGCGGTTTCCGCGTTCTGGATGTGCAGGGGAACGCTGACGCGGATGGTGGCGCCTTCGCCGAGCCGCATGAAGTCGACATGGATCGGAAAATCGCGCACCGGATCGAGATGGAAGTCGCGCGGAATCACGCGGTGCTTCTTGCCCTCGAGGTCGATGTCGTAAATCGTGGTGAGGAACCGGCCGGCCAGGATGCGCTGGCGCAGTTCGGCGTCTTCGACCGAAATGGTCACGGGGGGCTGGTTGTTGCCATAGATCACTCCGGGCACTCTCCCGGCGCGACGCTCTGCCCGTGCGGCCCCCTTGCCGCCTGCCGGACGCGTGGTCGCCTTCAATTCCTTGACGGTCGCCATTTGGTGTAAGTCCTTGTTTTATAAAAAGTTAAAGGCCGCATCGCGGCCCGGCTGCTGCCGCAGCAAGCCTCCAGGGGTGCGGGGGCTGCGGACGTGGCGGCGTTCTAGCCCCAAAGGGGCGAAATGACAAGGAAATGCGGGGATTTTTTGTGAGGGTTTGGGGGCGGAGCGCCCGTCCCCGCTTGTCATGGCCGGGCTTGACCCGGCCATCCATCCCCTTCGCCAAGACTCCTCGGAAGATTGATGAATGCCCGGATCAAGTCCGGGCCCCCATCCCACGTGCTTCACAAGCAGCTCAATTTCGAAGCAATTAGCAGAGAACCCTTAGTTCCTGGTGGCTTTCAAGAGTTCTTCTGCCGCCCTGACACCTTTCATTGCCTTGAGTGTCAGAGCTGTCGGTTGTGCGCTCCATTCGGAAACCAGTTTTTCTGCTTTCTCGAGTTCCGGTTTGGACAACATGGCAGCCATCTCATTCACATTTTTTTGGGGCGCCAGTTTCGAGAGTTTGAAATACGCGTAGGATAACGACAAATCTCTTGGCGCTCCTTTTCCTGCTGAATACGCCATGGATAGACGATAGAGGGCCCTGGGATATCCCTGATCGCCTGCCATCTTCAACCACTTCAGCGCCTCTTCCGGATTTCCTTGTCTGTCATACATATTGGCAACATCGGCCTGGGCAAGCGCATAACCGGCTTTGGCAGCAACAAGTTTGTATTTTAAAGCTTCATTTGAGTCAGACGTTACGATGCCCGCGCCTTGCCCGTCATAATAACAACCAAGCTTATAGGCTCCCAGCGGGTCGTTGGATGCAGCGGATTTCTGAAACCACTCGAATGCCTGCCTCGGATCTTGCTGGGTGCCGATGCCGTTATTATGCATCATGCCAACATGGTATTGCGCCTCTGCATTTCCTTTATTGGCCAATGCCACCATCGCATTGAAGGAGTCCGCTTCATTTGCATGGACAGGCATTGAAAAAATCAAAAGGCATGAAACAGCCAGGGCAATAAGTTTCATATTCATTCCCCAATTGATGGGATTCGAACTGACTGTCCGGTTCTGACTGGCAAGCCGATCACGCGAGATCTCACACGCTTGCGCAAAATCGTGTCCAATTCCACTTCCGTATGTCGGCGAGGACGTGATTTAGGTTCACGTAGGTTCCTGCTTGATCACGCGACTTCGGAAGTATCGGTCCTCCGGTTTTCCCGGTTGAAGACATCGGCGTGGACGTGATTCAAGCGCCCAAACCGGACAGGCGGCACAAAATTTTCTACGTCGCGTTGTCGCAACGAGCCCGCGCCCAGAACGCGATTTGTCGAGCCAATTCAACAAATCCACCCGACGGGCAAATCACTTCGGTTTATCAGAAATAGAAGTAAAGTCCCTGCGGAAAAAATATTCTGATTTTCAGAAATCGCAAAATCAGTCTATATCCGTCGCATCCTGTCCCACTCAGAGGGGCGTTGCGCAACGTACCGGCGCGGGGCGGAGATGCGGTGGACGCGGATGGTGCTCCTGACGAGGGCGCCTGAAGCGGACGGCGAAATCGTGTGGTTCCGACACCCTCAGGCTGGTGTCAAGTTCGTGCTCACGCGCGCGGGCGACGGTGGCAAGAGTGCAGGGCTCACCGAGGAGAGCACGTATAAGCTTTAAACCATCGCGCAGGGAAAGTCGGATTGCCTCCGCTGGACCTGTATGCTCGTGTGCGCTTCCACCACTTCATTGCACACGAGACCGCGGGTGCAGCGCGCACCCGGCTTTCCCTGCGCCCTCTGACTGGAGAGGGCGTGCAGTTGATGGCAAACCTCGGGCGAATGGCGCCGCGAGATCGCCAAGCCATGTCGAAGTCATGTCATTGCATCATTGCGCTCAGATGACACTACCACCCGCGCCACCGGCATTCGGCGCCGCCGCGGAGCCGGCGAGCCTGGCCTCCAGCGCCGCGATGCGCGCCTTCAGGGCCTCGTTTTCCTCGCGTGCCAGCCGCGCCATGTCCTTGACCGCCTCGAACTCCTCGCGCTTGACGATGTCGAGGTCGCGCAGGATCTTTTCGGCCTGGTTGCGGACCACGGTGTCGACTTCGCGCTTGACGCCCTGGGCGGCGCCGGCGGCGTCGTTCATCAGACGCCCGATCTCGTCGAAAAACCGATTGCTGGTCTGGGTCATCTTAAGGGAATCTCCGGTCGGCTGCGAAGGAAAACGCTGGATATGACAATGGCGATCCCAAAGGCGCGGTTCAAGCCCAATAAGGGCCAGATCGCCTTGTCATGATCCGGTTTCCTTGCAATCGTACCGCATTGCCAAAAACAACAAGACCGCCCACCGGAAATGACAAGAAACGTCCCATGATCGACCAGCAGATCGAGATTCCGACCAAAGACGGCCACACCACCACTTTCATCAGTCACCCTGAACGTGGCGGCCCGTTTCCCGTCGTCATCTTCTATATGGACGCGCCGGCGATCCGTGAAGAACTGCGCGACATGGCGCGCCGGCTGGCCACGTCGGGTTACTACGTGATGCTGCCGAACCTGTATTACCGCTCCGGCGTCATGGAAATTGGGCCGATACCGCCGGACCCCGACGCGCCCGAGCGCAAGCGCATGTTCGGCTTCATGAACTCGATCAACATTCCCCTGGTCATGGAAGATACCACCGCGCTGCTCGCCTATGCCGACAAGCAGCCGGCCGCGAACGCGAAAATCGTCGGCACCGTCGGCTACTGCATGAGCGGCCGCTATTCCATCAACGCAGCGACGCATTTCCCGGACCGGGTAAAGGCGGCGGCCTCGATCTACGGAACGCATCTGGCCACCGACCAGCCCGACAGCCCGCATCTCGCCGCCAGCAAGACCAAGGCCGAGCTTTATTTTGGCTGCGCCGAAACCGACATCTACGCACCGCAGGAGATCATCGACAAGGTCTCAGCATCGATGAAGGGCGCCAATGCCGAGGTCGAAATCTATCCCGGCACCCATCATGGTTTCGCGTTGCCGAAGCGCCCGGTCTATAATCGCGACGCGGCCGAGCGGCACTGGGAACGGCTGCTGGCGCTCTATCGCCGCAACCTCTCAAAGTAAGCCGCAGGCGCAATGCCCCTTCTCACCATCGCATTCCCGGTGTTCGATCCGATCGCCATCGCGATCGGGCCGATCGCGATCCGCTGGTATGCGCTGGCCTATATCGGCGGCATCGTGCTGGGCTGGCTCTACGCGCGCGCGCTGATCAAGAACGAGAAATTGTGGGGCGGGCCGGCGCCGGTCACGCTGCCGCAGATGGACGATTTCATCCTCTGGGTCACGGTCGGCATCATCCTCGGCGGCCGCACCGGCTACGTGCTGTTCTACAACCTGCCGTTCTTCATCCAGCATCCGGCCGAGATCTTCGAATTGTGGAAGGGCGGCATGTCGTTCCACGGCGGCTTCCTCGGCTGCGTCGCAGCGGTGATGCTGTTCAGCCGCAAGAACGGCCTTCCGATCCTGTCGCTCGGCGACATCACCACCGCGGTCGGGCCGATCGGCCTGTTTCTCGGCCGGCTCGCCAATTTCATCAACAGCGAGCTGTGGGGGCGGACGGCGGACGCCAGCGTGCCCTGGGCAATGGTGTTTCCCAATGGCGGGCCGCTGCCGCGCCATCCCAGCCAGCTTTACGAGGCCGGGCTCGAGGGAATCGTGCTGTTTACGGTGCTGGCGGTGATGATTCGCTTCGGCGCCCTGAAGCGGCCGGGCCTGATCCTCGGCAGCTTCATTGCGATTTACGCCTTTGCCCGCATAACCGGCGAGTTTTTCCGCGAACCAGACCCACAGCTCGGATTTTTGTGGGGCGGGCTGACTATGGGTATGCTGTTGTCGGTGCCGATGATCATTGCCGGAACTATCCTGATCGTGGTGGCATGGCGCCGTACGCCGCCGGCTCGAGCGTTGAAATCCAACCAGGCAACACCGTGACCGAATATTCGCCGCTGCAGTCCGAGATCAAGAAGCTGATCAAGTCGTCGGGGCCGATGCCGGTCTGGCGCTACATGGAACTGTGCCTGACGCATCCCAAGCACGGCTACTATGTTTCGCGCGATCCGCTCGGCCGCGAGGGCGATTTCACCACCGCCCCCGAGGTGAGCCAGATGTTCGGCGAGCTGCTCGGGCTGTGGGCGGCCTCGGTGTGGAAGGCGATCGGATCGCCGCCGCTGCTGCGGCTGATCGAACTCGGGCCCGGCCGCGGCACCATGATGGCGGATGCGCTGCGCGCGCTGCGGGTGCTGCCGCCGCTCTATCAGTCGCTCAGCATCCATCTGATCGAAATCAATCCGGTGCTGCGCGACAAGCAGAAGGCGACGCTGTCGGGCGTGCGCAACATCGCCTGGCACGAGAGCATCGACGAGGTGCCCGAAGGGCCCGCGGTGATCTTCGCCAACGAATATTTCGACGTACTGCCGATCCATCAGGTGGTGAAGCGCGAGACCGGCTGGCACGAGCGCACCGTCGAAATCGACGACACCGGCAAACTGGGGTTCGGCGCCGCGCCCGAGCCAATGCCGCGCTTCGAGGTCCTGCTGCCGCCGCTGGTGCGCGCCGCGCCGGTCGGCGCGGTGTTCGAGTGGCGGCCCGACGCCGAGATCATGAAAATCGCGACGCGGATGCGCGACCAGGGCGGCGCTGCCCTGATCATCGACTACGGTCACCTGCGCAGCGACGCCGGCGATACCTTCCAGGCCATCGCCCGCCACAGCTTCACCGATCCCTTGAAGAATCCCGGCCAGGCCGACCTCACCGCCCATGTCGATTTTCAGGCGCTGGTGCGCGCCGCCGAGGACCTCGGCGCACGCGTCCACGGCCCGGTGCCGCAGGGCGATTTCCTGAAGCGGCTCGGCATCGAAACCCGCGCGGTGACCCTGATGGCGAAGGCCAGCCATGAGGTCTCCGAGGACATCTCGGGCGCGCTGAAGCGGCTGGTCGGCGGCGGCCGCGGCGGCATGGGGTCGATGTTCAAGGTACTCGCGGTATCGGAGCCGCAGCTCACCGATCTCGCGGGATTCAAGGACGAGCCGGACGCCAGGCCCGACACCGGGGCGGCGCAGCCATGACGCTGGAATCGCCGCTGCTCTCGGCCATTCCGGGCCTGCGCCACGCTTTCTTCACCCGCGAGGGCGGAGTGTCCGGCGGCATCTACGGCAGCCTCAACGGCGGCGTCGGCTCCAACGACGATCCCGCTCACGTCGAAGAGAATCGCCGCCGGATGGCGGAACGGCTGGGCGTCACGCCCGAACATTTTCTCAGCGTCTGGCAGACCCATTCGCCCGACGTCGTGGTCACCACGGGACCATGGCAGGGCGAAGAGCGGCCGCGCGCCGACGCCATCGTCACCCGCACCGAGGGCATCGCCATCGGCGCCACCGCGGCCGACTGCGGGCCGGTCCTGTTCGTCGACCCCGGCGCGCGCGTGATTGGCGCTGCGCATGCGGGGTGGAAGGGCGCGCTGACCGGCGTGCTGGAATCCACCATCGAGGCCATGGAAAAACTCGGCGCCGAGCGCGGCCGCCTGATCGCCGCCATCGGCCCGATGATCCGCCAGCCCTCTTACGAAGTCGGCGGCGAATTCGTCGAGCGGTTCATCGAGGCCGACGCGGAGCACGCGCTGTTCTTCATTCCCTCGATACGCGCCGGCCATTCGATGTTCGACCTCGCCGGCTTCATCCGGATGCGGCTCGAAAATGCCGGCGTGCCTGTCATCGACGACACCGGCGTCGACACCTATTCCGACGAACGCTTCTTCAGCTACCGCCGCTCGGTGCATCGCAAGGAGCCGGACTACGGCCGGCATGTCCATTCGATCGCCCTGGAGCGGGAGTAGCCCGGCGCTGCGGAACCCGACAACACCCCTGCCCGACAACACCCCTGCCCTAGACCTTAACGCGTTTTAACGATATCGCTGGGCGCAATGAGGGACGCGTCAACGAACTTGTTCCGGGCCGGCATGACCGGCCCGACCGCATTTCGCGCGGCGATCGCCGTAGCGCTGCTGGCGCTCGCCTGCGGGCTCGGCGGCTGCGCCAGCGGCGGCGCGGGCGGCGGCTCGTTTGCGATGGCCGGCAGCGGTCCCACCGTCGCCTTCGAATCGATCGACGGCCCGCCGCCGCCGGTGTTCGAGCGGATGGTGAGCGTGCTCGACAGCGAATCGAAGCTGCGCAACCTTCAGATCGTGTCCCGCGAGGGCTCGGCCGCCTACCGGGTACGCAGCTATCTCGCCGCCCAGGTCAGCCGCGGCCGCACCACCATCGCATGGGTCTGGGACGTCTATGACCGCGACCAGCAGCGGGCGCTGCGGCTTTCCGGCGAGGAACCCGCCGGCAAGGCCGGACGCGACGCCTGGGCTACGGCCGACGACCTCATCTTGCGGAAAATCGCCCAGGCCGGGCTGAGCGGCCTTTCCACCATGATCAATGGAACCGCGCCGGCGGAAGCGCCGCCGCCTGCCCCCGCACCGGGCCGGCGCGGCCCCGCGGTGGCCAGCGCGGAACTGCCCTCGCTCGTTTCGGACGGTTTTACGGTCGGTGCCCTCGGCGGCGACAGCGCCCTCGGCGGCGAGAGCGCCCTGGGTTACAGTGCCCGTTAACGAAAAGACCCCGGGACCTGATTTTGCGCAGGAAAACGTAGTTCCACGGGTTGCCAGCCGGACTGCCTCCTTGATATCACCTCGCTCGTCGAAACGCGCCGGTTCCATGGGTATTCCGAGATGCTGAACATTGTATCCAGCAAGGCGCGGGGAGAAGCCTCGATGTCGGCCAAGAACGGCTCCATCAAGCTCGTCGCCGGCAATTCCAATCCTGCGCTGGCGCAGGCCATCGCCGAATGGCTGCATCTGCCGCTGACCAAGGCCAGCGTCCGCCGTTTTGCCGACAACGAAATTTTCGTCGAGGTCCTCGAGAACGTGCGCGGCTCGGACGCGTTCATCATTCAGTCGACGTCGTTTCCGGCCAACGACCATCTGATGGAACTGCTGATCATCACCGACGCGCTGCGCCGGTCGTCCGCGCGCCGCATCACCGCTGTCATCCCCTATTTCGGCTATGCCCGCCAGGACCGCAAAGTCGGCTCGCGCGCCCCGATTTCCGCCAAGCTGGTGGCCAATTTGATCACCCGCGCCGGCGTCGACCGCGTCATGACGCTCGACCTGCACGCCGGCCAGATCCAGGGCTTCTTCGACATTCCGACCGACAATCTCTACGCCTCGCCGGTCATGGTGCGCGACATCAAGGAGCGCTTCGACCTCGCCAATGTCATGGTGGTGTCGCCCGATGTCGGCGGCGTGGTGCGCGCCCGCGGCCTGGCCAAGCGCATCAATGCGCCGCTCGCCATCATCGACAAGCGCCGCGAACGCGCCGGCGAATCCGAAGTCATGAACGTGATCGGCGATGCCGCAGGCTTCACCTGCATCCTGATCGACGACATCGTGGATTCCGGCGGCACGCTGGTGAACGCCGCCGATGCGCTGCTCGCCAACGGCGCCAAGGATGTCTACGCCTACATCTCCCACGGAGTATTGTCCGGCGGCGCCGCCGCCCGCATCGCCGGTTCCAAGCTGAAAGAGCTGGTCATCACCGACTCGATCCTGCCGACCGATGCCGTTCAGAAGGCGCCCAACATCCGCACGCTGTCGATCGCCCCGCTGATCGCGGAAGCCATCGCCCGCACCGCGTCGGAAGAGTCGGTGTCGAGCCTGTTCGACTAGGCCGTCCTGGCGGATATCGCTGCGCTTCATCGGGGCTGCTGTGCTTCATCTGGGTTACGGATCACTTTACAACCGGTCGTCATCCCCCGCGCATGCGGGGGATCCAGTACGCCGCGGCTTATCGGTTCAATCACTGACGTCTCTGGGATACTGGGTCAGCCGCTTTCGCGGGTGATGACAGGTGAGGATGTGGCGTGCGTTCGCGCACAAACACGCCTTCGCGATCTCGCGGCGCATGGCGCCCGAAGTTTGCTGGAAATTTCCACGACCCTCCATTCAGAGGGCGCAGGGAAGACCGGGTGCGCGCTGCACCCGCGGTCTCGTGTGCAAAATTGTGTAAAGAAATGCGCACACGAGCATACAGGTTCAGCGGAGACACTCCGGCCTTCCCTGCGCAATGGTTTTACGGCTTACTCCGAGCTCTCCCCGGTGACCGGGCTTTCTTGCCACCGTCATCCGCTGGAAGTTTTGCTTCCCGCGAACTTGACACCAGCGTCGGGGTGTCAGGACCACACGACTTCGCCGTACGCCAGCGACACGCCCGTCTCGCGCGCCGCCCGCGTCCACCGCATCCCGCCCCGCGTTCGTGACGTTCGCGAAACGCCCCTCTGAGTGGGACGGGATGGCGATGGATATGAAGTGATTTGCGTCTTCGGAAAAGCAGAATATTTTTGCATGAAGGGCTGGACAGGAATTTCGCAAAACAACCCGACGGGCAAATCACCTGCAGCACGCAAGAGCAGCGTCGCCCTCCCCGCTCAGCCCTTGCCTTCACCGAGCAGCGCCTTGCGCACCTGCTTGAATTCCTGCAGCGACGCCTTGTCGGCGCGCGGGAATTTCAGGTCGAGCTTGTCGAGCGCGCTGACGATGATGGAGCCGATCACCACCCGGGCGAACCATTTGTGGTCCGCGGGCACCACGTACCACGGGGCCAGCGACGTCGAGGTGTGCCGGACGATGTCCTGATACACCGCCATGTACCGCTTCCACAGCGCGCGTTCGGCGATGTCGCCCATCGAGAATTTCCAGTTCTTCGCGGGCTCGTCCAGCCGCTCCAGAAAGCGTTCGCGCTGCTCCTCTTTCGAGAGGTTGAGGAAGAATTTCAGGATCACCGTGCCGTTGCGCGCGAGATAACGCTCGAACGCGGAGATGTCCTCGAACCGCTCGCGCCAGATGTGCTTGGTGATCAGCTTCGGCGGGATCTTCTCGTTGGCCAGGATCTCGGGGTGCACCCGCGTCACCAGGCATTCCTCGTAATAGGAGCGGTTGAAGATGCCGATGCGGCCGCGCTCCGGCAGCGCGATCGTGGTGCGCCACATGAAATCGTGGTCGAGCTCGTGGGAGGTCGGCTGCTTGAACGAATAGACCTCGCAACCCTGCGGATTGACGCCCTCGAATACGCTCTTGATGGCGCTGTCCTTGCCCGACGCGTCCATGCCCTGAAAGATCAAGAGCAGCGACCAGCGGTCCTGCGCGTAGAGCTTTTCCTGAAAATCGCTCAAACGTTTGCGGTTGGCTTCGAGAATTCTTTCCGCCTTTTCCTTGTCGAGGCCGCCCTTCTCGTCGGTCTTGTGCGACTTGAGATGAAACTTGCCCGATCCGTCGAAGCGGAATGGCGCAATGAAAGGCTTCAGCTGGTCGCCGAGCGATTGCGAAGAGTTATTGCCCATGGCTTCGGGAGCTCCGTTGGCTGGTGGGTCTGGACGGTACATGGCGCGCTTGCGCGGCGCCAGACCCGGCCTCGGACTCAACCAGGACTTGATGGCGGTCCTGCATGTCATCGGCCGGACCAAAGCGGGCCTTGCTTGGGCCGTGATCGCCGTTGACATGCGTCAAGGTACCTCGGCGAACCCGCGCTAGCCTTCTTCTCTGGATTTGCGAGATGCAACCGTGCTGGACAGACGAGAGCTGCTGGGATTCACACTTGGCCTCGGTGCCGGAGCGATGTTCCGGCCAACGCCGTCGGAAGCCGCGTCCATGTCGTACGATCAAGCGGTGCAGTCAACCTGGGGACCCCTGCAGGCAAGCCCGAGAGACCGCGAGCTGGTGCGCTACGCAACCCTTGCCGCCAACAGCCACAACTCCCAGCCCTGGATTTTCTCTGCTGCCGGTAACGAGATTTCCGTCTTGCCGGATTTCAATCGGAGATGTTCCGCCGTCGACCCCGACGATCATCATGTCTTCGTAAGTCTGGGCTGCGCGACCGAGAACCTTTGCCACGCAGCGGCGGCCCTGGGGCTGCAAGCGACGCCGACGTTGGTCGGCGACAAGGTGATCATTGGTCTCGAGCCAACGCCCCCAACCCGGTCACCGCTGTTCGAGGCAATCGGGGTTCGACAAAGCACCCGCGCCAAATATGACGGGAGCCCCGTTTCGACCGAAGCGCTCCGGTCACTCGAGACCGCCGGCAGCGAGCCCGGCATATCGCTGATCATCATGACCGACCGGCCCGGAATGTCGAACGTGGCCGACTATGTGTTGCAGGGAAACTCGGCGCAGATGCGCGACCGGGCATTCATGGATGAGCTCGGGAGCTGGATGCGTTTCAGCGAGGCGGAAGCCACTGCCAGGATGGACGGCTTGTTCTCGCGCTCCTCCGGCAACCCGGCGATGCCGGCCTGGCTGGCGAAGCCGCTGTTGAAGTTGTTCTTTACCGAAGCCGGCGAGAACAAGAAGTATCGCGAGCATATCGAAAGTTCGGCAGGCGTTGCCATATTTGTCTCGCAAGCCGACGACAAGGCGCATTGGGTGGCCGCGGGCCGCGCCTGTCAGCGCTTCGGCCTTCAGGCAACGGCGCTGGGACTGAAATACGCCTTCATCAATCAACCGGTCGAAGTACCCGCTCTGCGTAGCCAGTTCGCATCCTTCCTGGGCGTCGGCAGCCGAAGGGCAGATATTGTCTTGCGATTTGGAAGGGGCCCCGATTTACCGAAATCCCTGCGGCGGCCGCCGGAGCAGGTCATGCGCGAGGCCGGATGAAGGTTGCCGCCGCGGCCGCGCTGTATTTCCTGCCCGCGATGATCAATCGAAGCCGCTGAATGACGCGCGCCTCAGGGCGATGCCAGCTGCTTCTCGATGAACGCGGTGACGAAGCGCGGCATCGCGGCTGACAGATCGGAAGTCGCACGCACCAGATGGATTGAGGAAAATTCGGGCTGTTCCTGCCGGGCGAGATTGGCCTCGATCCTGGCGCGCAGTTCCTCGCCCGTGAGATCGACGTTCAATATCCTGATCAGCGCAATGATCCCGTCGTAGCGCACGCAATCCCACTGCGCGCCGGCCTGATAGTCGTCGGGCGTCAGGCCGGTCTCCTCCTCGACTTCGCGGGCGACGCTGCCGGAAAGATCGACCACGCCATCCCTGATGTCATGGAGATCGGGTGTTCCCGCGGGAAAGTAGATGCGCCCGGCATTCGACGTGTGCTGGCCCATCTCGCCCAGCACGAAAGCGCCATCGGAGCAACGCAGCGCCCCCATTCCAGGACTGTTGACAACGTCCCGGTCCGGAAAGCCCCAATCGCGCCAGGCCAGGAAACTGGCGAAATCAGTCTCGAAATAGTCGGCGCTGAAGCTGGTCCCGGTGAAGGCCGGGTTGCGCGCCAGCAGAACCCGGCCGTTCCAGATCTGCGGTTTCTCGCGCTGCCTGGCTTTGAAATGCGCTGATATATCGGCGCGCCGCGCTTGCGCGAACGGCCACGACCAGGGCTGCATGTTCAAATCAAGCGTCGCGACGCGATGAAAGACCGGAAGCGTCATCGCGGAAGCTTACTTCGCATTCGTCCCCGTCGTCTTCTTCGCCTGCTCGACGAATTTGTTGGTGAAGGTCTTCGCAAGGTCGATCTTGGCCTTGGCGACCTCGGGCGAACCCTCGCTGAACACCGCGAGCACCGCGTCCGCCCCCTTGGGATCCATCCTGCCGGTCAACGAATACATCGGGATCGTGTTCTTGAGCGCAGCCAGATAGAGTTCCTTGTTCTTGCCGACCATCTCCGGCGGCATCTTCGCCATGATTTCTTCGGGCGAATGCGAATGGATCCAGGCCAGCGTGTTCACGATCGCGTTGGTCAGGGCCTGCGCCTCCTTCTCGTGCGAATTGACCCAGGCGGTCGTGGAATAGAGCGAGCCGCCCGGATATTCGCCGCCGAACACTTCGAGCGTATCCTTCTGGGTGCGGGTATCCGCGAGGATGCGCAGGTCCGGATGGTTGCCCTGCAGCACGGTGACCGACGGATCCAGCATCACGGCCGCATCGATCTGGCCCTGCTGCATCGCCGCAACCGCGGTGGCGCCGAGGCCGACGCCGATCACCGAGGCGCTCGCGGGATCGAGGC
>JBAQER010000225.1:0-1594 GCA_049286845.1 Bradyrhizobium sp. | reverse complement strand
TCGTCGAGCCCCTCATAGCATTGCATGCGGATCATCTTGAGCCCCCGCCATGCGGCGAGTGCCTTCGCCAGCTCGGTCTTGCCGACGCCGGCAGGTCCCTCCACCAGGATCGGTTTCTCGATGCACTCGGCCAGATAGACCGCGGTGGCGATCTGCTTGCTGGCGATATAACCCGCCGATGCCAGTCCACGGGTGACGGCTTCGATCGAGTCCGCCGGCAGATGGTTGTTCATTATTGTCTCTCGCTTCCTATGGAATTTCCAAGCCTGATCTGACGCACCTTGCGCGGCTCGCGCGCGACCGAGGCCAACAGATCGAACGCGGCAAGTGCGCCCGCGACCGCTTCGTCTTGCGGCTGACCCTGCGCCAGCAATTCGCGGATCTCGCCGACGATGTCGCGGGCCAGGAGCCGCACGCCGATGATCCGCGCCGGCTCCTGCTGGCCTTTGCCGTCGAGGGCTTCCACCGCGAGCCGGCTCGCCGCGTGAACCAGCGACACCAAGCCCGCGATGCGGCCGAGCCGCAAGGCATTGTCTTCGGTGCGCTCGATCTGCGCGGCGGTTTTCTCCAGCAGCCAGCTCAAGAGCCCGGAAACGTTGGCGGTGCCGACGGTATCCTCGACGTCGCGAAACGGCAACGCCATCGCCGGATAGGCATCATCCATTTTGCCGATCCGCGCCGTAACCGGCACCTCGCATCCCCCGAGCTCCAGTTCGCAATGAGAGGCCGGCGCCAGCGTGTCCAGCGCCGGCATCGGCTTGACACTGAGGCCGGCGGTCGCTTTCGGGACCAGGAACAGTCCGTATCGCTTGCGGTCGTCCTCGATCGCGGTCACCGCCAGCACCAGGAACAGGTCCGCGACCGGGCCATTGGTGACCCAGGCCTTGCCGCCGCTAAGGACAAATCCCGCGCCACGGGATTCTGCCGTCGTCCTCAGAAGCTTCGGATGCGCGCCGGCGCCGGGCTCGGAGATCGCGATCGCCGTGCAGACCTCGCCAGCCGCGATGCGCGGCAACCATGCGGCGCGCTGATCGCCATCGGCAAAACCTGCAATGAAAAATCGCGCCGTCATCTGCCGCGCAGCGAACGCGCTTGCGAGGCCCGGTAACCCGGTTTTCCCGGCAATCGCCTGCTCGGCGGCCGCGATCGCGCGGTAGCTGTCGAGTGCTGCGTCCGCGCCGGGCAGACCGATCTGAAACAGGCCAGCCTTCGCCATCGCTCCGAACGGGTCGGTCAGGACGTCGCGCCCAGCGCTTTCCCACCAGCGATCAACACGGCGAGCGACTTCGAGGCTCGAATTCTGCGGCATCTAGTCAACGACCCGGATTCCGACGCGCGCCTTTCGCGACATCGGGACGCTTTTAGAGCACCCGGATGCCGGTCGCGAGGCCATTTTTGGCACCTAGACCATCGAGTCCATGAAGCTTGTTCTATTGTTCGGGGATTCATCTGACGAGGGAAGCCTTGGAGCCTGACCGGGTTTGATTCGTGGAATGAGGCAAAGGTCATGGCGACATCGCGACGACCGATCAAGTTGACGATCAACAAGGCGGATTTGGCGCAGCTCGAGTCGATTGCGCGGTCGCGGACGGAG
>JBAQER010000224.1:0-2677 GCA_049286845.1 Bradyrhizobium sp. | reverse complement strand
TCCGGCGATCGAGGGAATGTGGAAGCGGGCGGATTTTCTGGGTCTGGTTTGCGACGTGACCAGGGAAAAAGAAATAACGGCAAAAATCGATGAAACGGTCAAACACTTCGGCGGTGTGGATATGCTGGTCCTGAATGCCGGCATCTTCCCCTCCTCCCAGCCGGTGCAGGACATCAGCGGCGACCTGTGGCGCCGGGCGATGGCCGTCAACGTCGAAGCGAACCTGGTGCTGCTGCAGGCCTGCCACGCGCTGCTCAAGCTCGCGCCGCGCGGCGGCCGCATCGTGGTCGTCGGCTCGAAGAACGTGCCCGCACCGGGGCCGGGCGCCGCCGCCTATTCCGCTTCCAAGGCGGCGATGAACCAGCTCGCGCGCGTCACGGCGCTGGAATGGGGCAAGGACGGCATCCGCGTCAACACGGTCCATCCGAACGCCGTCTACGACACCGCGCTGTGGACCGACGAGCTGCTTGGCTCGCGCGCCAAAGCCTATGGCCTGACCGTGGAGCAGTACCGGAAGAACAATCTCCTCGGAACCGAAGTGACCTCGAAGGACGTGGCGGAACTGGCGGCGGAAATGTGCGGGCCGCTGTTCGCAAAGACAACGGGGGCGCAAGTACCGGTGGATGGCGGCACCGAGCGCGTGGTCTAGGTGGCAATAGAACCGATTCGTTGGAAAGGAGATCGGCTCGAGCTTCTGGACCAGCGACTGCTGCCGGACCAAAGCATCTACCTGACCTGCAAGACCGCGGCGGAAGTCGCTACTGCGATCCGCGACATGGTGGTGCGCGGCGCGCCGGCGATTGGCTGTGCTGCCGCTTTTGGTTTTGCTTTGGATAAAAAAAATAATCTGGATGAAAAAAAAGCATTTGAAACATTGGCCGCAAGCCGCCCCACCGCCGTCAATCTCTTCTGGGCACTGGAGCGCATGAAGCGCGCGAAGGAACCGGAGCGAGAGGCAATCGCGATCTTCGAGGAAGACCTCGCCGCCAACCGCGCGATGGGCGAGCACGGGGCGATGCTGATCCCGCGCAGCGCAAGAATCATGACCTATTGCAACGCCGGCGCCCTGGCCACGAGCGGGCATGGGACGGCCTTGGGTGTCGTTCGAACTTCCTTTCAAAAGGACAAAACCATATCGGTCGTGGCATGCGAGACGCGCCCCTACCTGCAGGGCGCGCGGCTGACCGCCTGGGAGTGCGTGCAGGAAGGCATTCCCTGCACGCTGGTCACCGACAACATGGCCGGGCACCTGATGGCGACGGGCCAGGTGGACGCGGTCATCGTCGGCGCCGACCGCATCGCGGCCAACGGCGACACCGCCAACAAGATCGGCACCTACATGGTCGCGGTGCTGGCGCGGCGCCACAACCTTCCCTTCTACGTCGCCGCCCCGCTCTCCACCTTCGATGCCAACATTCCCGACGGTTCCGCGATCGTCATCGAGGAGCGTCCGGCGCAGGAAGTCACCGGCTACCGCGGCGTGCGCTGGGCGCCCGAAGGGATCAAGGTGCGCAATCCGGCTTTCGACGTCACGCCGGCGGAACTCATCACGGCGATCATCTGCGAAAAAGGCGTCGTCCTGGAACCGGACTCCCGGAAGATCCTGCCGTTGCTCGAGTGCACTGCTCCGGTCACGCCTTCATGAACGACAGCAGGATCTTGCCCGCACGGCCGCCGCGCGCAGCGTGCTCGACCGCCTCCTTGATCCTGTCGAAAGGGTAGACAGCTTCGATCTCCACGGCGAGTGTGCCGTCGGCGACCTTCGCCGCAAGCTCGCGATACAGGGCCGCGATCTGCGCCGGCTCGGTGTCGACAAACCACTTGCGCAGCCAGAACCCTTGCAGCTTTATGTCCCGGAACACCGTTTCACGTCCGTCGACCATGCACGGTTCGCCGCTCAACAGCCCGTAATTGACCACCGTTCCGCCGTCGCTCACGCAGCGCGCGAGCCGCAGCGTCCCCGAGCCGCCCACGGCATCGATGGCGAGCGGCAGCGCCGCATCGCCGATTGTCGCGCGCACGCGGGCATCGAGGTCGGGCCCGTCGGTCAGCACCGCGTCGCCGCCGAACGCGCGCAGCGGCGCCACGAGCTCGTCACGACGCACCACATTGACCGTCTTGAGGCCTGCATCCCGCGCGAGGCGGATGAGGCAATGCCCGACGCCCGAGTTGGCGGCATTCTGGATGACCCATCGGCCGCGCTCGGGCGCGACGATCCGGTGCAGCATCAGGTACGCGGTGGGCGGATTCACGCGCAGCATCGCGAGCTGCTTTGGATCTACGCCCGCCGGCAGCGCGAAGACCGACCTGCCGGGCGCCTTGAAGCGTTCGCGCCAGCATCCCGGCCCGGGCAGCAGCACCCGGTCGCCTGGTTTCACGTGACGGACAGCGGCGCCGGCCTTGACGACCCGCCCTACGCCTTCGGCGCCCGGTGTCATCGGCAGCGCCGGAGGCGCCGCACCGTACTTTCCTTCGAGGTTCAGGATGTCGGCGGGGTTGATCGGGGCGAACTCGGCATCGATGATCACTTCGTCCGCACCCGGCTCGCCCGGATCGGCCTGCTCGACGATCTTAATCGCGGTTTCGGGGCGGCCGAATGTGTTCACTTGTGCAGCCTTCATGGCGCTCATCCTTTTTGAATTCGGCGGTGGGATGCAGCCGCTACAGAGTCTCGGTC
>JBAQER010000223.1:0-2265 GCA_049286845.1 Bradyrhizobium sp. | reverse complement strand
TGCACACGCCCGACCGTCCATCGCCGCCAACGCACCCCGCGCGGCTGATCCTGATCCTGTCGCTAGGGCCCACCGTCGGTCTCGGCATCGGCCGCTTCGCCTATGGGCTGGTGCTGCCGGACATGCGCGACACGCTCGGCTGGTCCTATTCCGCGGCAGGCTTCATGAACACCATCAACGCCGCCGGCTATCTCGCCGGTGCGTTAGCCGCCTCGCGCCTGATCAAGCGCTTTGGCCTCGCCGCGTCGGTGCGCTGGGGAACGCTCGCCTGCGTGCTGTCGCTGGCGCTGTGCGCCTTCTCGGACAATTTCGTCGTGCTGAGCTTCGCACGGCTGCTGGCGGGGCTCGGCGCGGCCGCGGGATTCGTCGGCGGCGGGGCGCTGGCGGCGACCATCGCGCAATCGCGGCCCGAACGCGCCAATTTCCTGCTGAGCCTGTTTTACGCCGGGCCGGGGGTCGGCATCCTGTCGTCAGGACTGGTAGCGCCGTTCGTGTTGCAGGCGTTCGGGCCGGGATCGTGGTGGATCGTGTGGTGGGCGATGACGTTGCTTGCGGTCGCCATGACCGTTCCGCTGCTGCTGGCGCCGCTCGACACCACCGCCAGCATCGGCGACGCGGCGGCCACCAAATTCGCGATCCGCCCGGTGCTGATCTATCTCATCGGCTATTTCCTGTTCGGCGCCGGCTACATCGCCTACATGACCTTCATGATCGCCTATGTCCGCGACGCCGGCGGGGGAGCTGCGGCGCAAAGCGCGTTCTGGAGCCTGATCGGCCTCAGCGCCTTCGTCACACCCTGGGTATGGCGCCGCGTGCTGGCGCTCGACCGCGGCGGCCTCTCCACGACCATCATTCTCGGCGTCAACGCGATCGGGGCGGCGCTGCCGATCTTCGGTCATTCCGCATTCCTGCTGGCGATCTCGGCGCTGGTGTTCGGCGTCGCCTTTTTTGCCGTGGTCGGATCGACCACCGCCTTCGTGCGCTTCAACTATCCGCCGGCGGCATGGCCGGCCGGCATCGCGGCGATGACCATCGCGTTCGGGATCGGCCAGACACTGGGACCGATTGCAGTCGGCGCCGTCACGGACGCAATGGGCAGCCTGTCCTATGCGCTGAACGTCTCGGCGGCGATGCTGGCGGCGGGCGCGATCGCCGCCGCGTTTCAGGGGCGGCTTGCGCGGAAATCATAGATCTGGCCAGGGCGCTTTGTTGCGCTGTCCGCGACTTAGTCTTGATATGCTATTCTGCACGACCGATCTCGATGCCAGGTGCCTGAGACGATGGAATCCGCCACGCATAACCCGTGCGTCTCAAGCCGCCGCTTTCTTGCCGGTTTGCTCGGCGCGCCGATCGCGCAGTCGGCCGCGCCGGCCATGCACGAGCGGGCCGCTGAGGCGCTGGACCTTCGTTGTCATTATCAGCTGATCGAGGTCGCCGGAGCCGAGCGCGAACAGCTGAAGATGCTGCTCGAGGGCGTTCGGCGGCTGGGCTTCGCCGGCATCAACGTGACCTTTCCCTACAAGGAAGCCGTGCTCGATCTGCTCGACGAATTGTCGCCGGATGCAACACTGATCGGCGCCGTCAATACCATCATTGTTCGCGACGGACGATTGATCGGCCACAACACCGATACGACCGGTTTCGCACGAGCGGTTACCCCACTCGTGACCGCCTCCCCGCACGGCGCCGTCGCCGTGATCGGCGCCGGCGGTGTCGGCAAGGCGATTGCGTTCGCGCTGGCCGGGCTCGGCGTTCCCGAACTGCGGATCTTCGATAGCGACCACGCCAAGGCCGCGCAGCTGGCCGCCCGGCTCGAAGGCCAAGAAAAAATAGGCGCAAAAGCAAGTGTTACCCCTAGCATCGAGGATGCGCTGCACGGTGTCACGGGAGTGGTCAACGCCTCGCCGGTCGGGATGTTGCCGAGTGTTGACACGCCGGTTCCGGACAATCTGCTGCATGCCGGGCTGTGGGTCGCCGACGCGGTCTATTCACCGCTCTGGACGCCCCTATTGACGGCGGCAAAGGCTAAAGGCGCCCGTGTGATGACCGGGCGCGAACTTGCAATCTATCAAGCCGCCGACGCTTTCGAACTATTCACGGGGCTGGCGCCGTCCACCTCCGAGATCGGAATTGCATTCGACGCCGTGATGGCAAAGAGATAATCCGCTTCATCGTCTCCCCTCCCTCCACGCGCTCTTGCGCGTGGCGGGGAGAAGAGCGCTAGCTGCCGCTGAACGAATTATAGCCCTGGTCTTCCCAATAGCC
>JBAQER010000222.1:0-7295 GCA_049286845.1 Bradyrhizobium sp. | reverse complement strand
GCGCCGCAGCACGATCGCCTTGGCTAAACGATCCCCCGAAATCCGACACGCCTCGGCGGTACGCGCGGACGACATGGTGGGGTCATGCGGGATCACATCGTATTGAATGTTTTCAGCAGTCAAATATCGTTGGAGTGTGGGAGCTATGGACATGATGGACCTCCGTTGCTGCACACAAGCTTCGCATCCGTGCCCCCAAGAGTGAACGAGTCTAGGCCATGGTTCCTTCCTGCATTGATCCATGTCAATGTCGTCCAAATTGATTACTTCGTGCGCAGCCAGATCCGGCCGTCTACCGCACGCCGGCCACCTGCCGCCTCCCGAGTCATGCCGCCGCGGTCTTGCCGCGTCCTACCGTCTGGAGCACCTCAAACCCCTCGAACTGCGGGGGCCCAAGATAGAGCGGCTTGTTGCCGCCTGCTCGACTGTGCGCGGCACGGAAGGCCTCGGATTTCGTCCACGCTTCAAAGGTGGCAAAATCTTCCCAGACCGTATGAGACGCGTAAAGCGTGTGATCCTCAGCTTCGGGACCTCTGAGAAGGTGAAACTCGACAAAGCCCGGCACCTTGTCGAGATGACTGTCGCGTGAAGCCCAAACGTGTTCAAAATCCGCTTCAGATCCCTTGGCAACGCGGAAGCGGTTCATGGCGATAAACATTGGGGACGTCTCCTGAGCCTGACAGGGTTCGATCCTAACACGACTTGGTTCGCGGGATCACTATCGCGCTAGTTGATCATCACGTTGCGCCAGCGATAGCCGCCGTTCTCATCGTGCTCGAACAGATGGTCAAGCTGCGGATGACTGACCGGCTCGTCGGACGGATCGGGCATCAGGTTCTGCTCGGAGACGTAGGCGATATACGGATTCTGGTCGTTTTCGGCGAACAAGTAGTAGAACGGCTGGTCCCGGCGTGACCGCAACTCGACAAGGATCGCGTCGTGCGTTCCGCTGCAGTCGGCAAATTCCGGATCGACATCGAACACCACGCCACGGAACTCATACACGCGGTGGCGGATGACCTGGCCGATACCGAATTTGGCGACGGATGTCTTGTTCATGACGGCCTGGAAGCACTCTCTCCGCGTCAGCCCGCCGGCGCCTGGCCGTGGGTCTGGCAATTGGTCGGACAGACCCGGGCGCAGGCGCCGCAGCCGATGCAGGCTCCGTCGTCATTCATCACCATGATCTTTTTCTCGATCTCGTCGTCCTCGTCATCATCGAGCGCGACGAGCTCCCCGTCTTCGTTCATGCCCTTCAGGGTCATCACGTCACGGCCACAAACCTTGAAGCAGCGGCCGCAGCCGATGCATTTCTTATCGTCGATGGCGAGCAGATATGCCGGGTTCCAGTCGCGGCCGTCGCGGGTTGCATTGGACATGATGCGGGCGCCTTCGTGTCAAGCTTGCTCGAGACTCTTCAAGGCCGCGCGCTTCTGCTCCAGCTCGGCGAAAGCGTCGTGGGCCCGCTGCGCCACGCTCAGGATCGATTCCCATTGCAGCGGCAGCTCCTCGGACAGATCATGCAGATCCATCTTGGCCTGCGTCGCCTTCGCGGACAGCTTCTTGATCTCGGCCTTCAGCGCGTCCAGATCACTCATGGCCCCCTCAATAATCAGCAACAGGTCTGAATTTCTCGATCATCTCGACGCCGGCCTTGACGTATTTCTCGCCCTCCTCGGCCAGCTTGCCGAGGTTGTCGAAGCCGAAGCGGTGAACGTCGCGCAGCTGCTTGTTGACGACGATCAGCCGCCCCCCGATCAGAACCATGCGGCCGAATCCTTCGTGACTCATCTTCAGCATCGGGGAGATCATGACACCGGTAGCGCGCTCGATCGACAGCGCCACCGCGTTGAAAAACAGCTCCATCCGCCAGATGGTTTCGGGATCGGGATCGCCGATGATCGGCAGCGCCCGGCGCGCTTCCTTGTCCAGGATGTAAGGCTCGAGCAGCGTGAGGTCGCTCTTGCCCTCCCAAGCGCCGTGAGAGTCCTGGGCCCGCCATATCTTGATGAGCTCCTTGACGAACGGCGCCTCCGCCGCGGGCGTGGGTTCGAGTACTGCAGCAATCTCGGCCATGGTCTTCCCTAATCCTGATCTTCGAAATCGAGGGTTCGTTCCTGGTCCTTCAACAGCGCCTTGCGCAGCCAGGGCGGCGGCGTTCCCTTCAGGACATCCTCCAGCTTGCCGAGCAGATCCGTGATCTCCTCGGGCTGATTGACCTTCATCGGATGGATGTTGTTCGCGACCACCCTTGCCGCACCGGAGCCGCCGATGGCGGCGACGTACAGGATGGCGCAATCCTTGATCGCCTCGATCTTCGGCGCCAGCTTGTCTTCGTTGCCGTCCTCCTTGAGATCGCCGTCGAACTGGACGGCTTCGAGGAAGCGGTGCCCCTGCGGGCCGACCTCATAGATTGCGATGTTCTTGGCCCAGCCGAAATGAGCGTCGACGCGCTTCAAGTCCTGGGTGGCGAATGCGATTTTCATGGCGTCATCCTTCCTCTCGTGTGTCGGTCAGTGCAGCGAGGCCGCGACACCCTCGCCAGGGGCGCCGGCGCCCTCGATCCGCCACGTATCGGGTGTCGGCTGGCGATTGTCCTCGTGGTCGGCGATGATGAGATTGGCGATGTCGAAGATCAGATCGCGGGTGCCCCGATAGCCGACCGAAAGCTGGTGTCCGGCGCCGAGCCGATCGAACATCGGAAAGCCCGCGCGATAGAATGGAATGTTCAGCCGCTCCGCCGCCTGGCGGCCGTGCGAATGGGTGATGAGCAGATCGCAGCCCCGGTCCTTGGCAAGGTTCTCGAGATCCTCGAGGTCTCCGATCAGCACTTCCTCGGTCTTGATCCGCTCCAGCACCGGCGACTGCGTTGTCGTCACCGCCGCCGTCACCTTGGCCCCCATCTCTTGCAGCATGCTGGAGACATCGAACAGCAGATCCGGCTCGGCGCCGATCGCAAGCTTCCGGCCGCCGATGTGGAAATGCGCGTCCAGCATGGCGTCGGCCAGTTGGCTGCGCTGACGCCGGTATTTCAGCGGCACCGGCCGGCCACTGATCTCGCTCAGAAACGCCAGGAACTCGTCATTGGGGATCAGACCGCACAGCCGCTCGAACAGCTTGAACGGCGTTCCCGTCTTCTTCTCCATGGCTTCCGCGGCACGCCGCATCTGGGCACCGATGGCGATGGTCCAGGAGGCAAGGCCCATGGTTGCCACTTCCTCGACGCCGATGCCGCCGATCGTCGTCGGCACGAACTCCTCGGGAATGTGTCCGTCGAGCGAGCCCGCGAGATCCGGGAGGAACGACGGCTCGAGCCCGAAATCCTCGATGATCGTCCTGATTTCGTCGAGATCGCCCGGCGTGAGGTGACATCCGGGTAGAATATTGACCTGTTTGGGATCGCGGCGGGCGGCGGTCTTTGGGGTCTCGACCAGCACCTCGACCAGGCGCGCGACGGTCTTCTCCCAGCCGTCCTGGAACGCATCCTTGAAGTCGGGCGTCGGGACATAGACCAATGGGAACGTGGCGAGCTGCGGATGCTTCTGCCGGATCAGCCTGATGTAACCCTCGACGTCGTCGCCCTTGGTCTCGGTCACGCCCGTCGAGCAAATCCCGATGATCTCCGGCTTGGTCCGGTTATAGATGTTGAGAATGGCCTGCTCGACGTTCTCATAGCCGCCGAGCACGGTCGCGACTTCGCTCATCGCCGTGGTCTGCAGCGGCACGGCTTCCTTGAAATGCCGGACGAAGAGCGTCAGTCCAAAGGACGTGCATCCCTGCGAGCCGTGCAGAAGCGGCATCGACCCGCGTAGGCCCATGAAGGCGAACGCACCACCGATCGGCTGGCTCATTTTCAGCGGATTGACCGAGCAGGCCTTCTTGCCGACGGTGACGATCGCCATGGCGTGGGCCCTACTCCGCTGCCTGCCGGACCGGAAGAGCCGGCATTGCCATGGCCGGCAACGCCGCCAGGACGTCCTCGATCCGCCCGGCGCAAGCGCCGCATCCGCCGGAGGCGTTGGTGTGTTGCTTGACGCCGTCCCTCGTCGTCAGCGCATGCGCCGCGATGGCGTCCTCGATGGTTCCGAGGTCGACTGTCTTGCAATGGCATATCTTCCTGGCGCGGCGGGCTTTTTCCGCAGCTTCCGGATCGGCGGCAAGCTCGGCGGCTTCGGCATCCATCTGCGCGATCGCCTTGGCCTGCCAGTTTTTCCCGCCATTCTCCCACGGCGCCGGCTGGCGGAGCTGCTCCCACACCGGATTGAACAGCGCCTTGTCGATTTCCGAGACCAGTTTGACCATGCCGACGTAGCCCATATAAGCGTGGCTGCGCTCCTGGTTGATATCGAGCCAGGGCATCGCCGCCTTCAGGGCGACGAATTGCGACTTGCCGCCCGAGAGCATGATGTCGGCCTTGGCGTCCTTCAGCATCTTGTACATTTCGCGCGGCGTCATATCGTCGATCATGTGGGCGTCCTGGCCCATCAGCTCCTTGATGCGCTCCTTGTCCTCCTTGGTCGATTTCTTGACGCTGGTGCCCACCAGCTCGAGGCCGGCTTCCTGCAAGGCGGCAACCACCGACCACGACTTGACGCCGCCGGTGATCAGCAGGACCTTCTTGCCCGCAAAGCGCGGCTTGTATGGCTCGATCGCAGCCCAGGCCTTTGCCTCCTCGCGGGCGATCACCGCCTCGGTCCTCGCCATCAACCCGTCCGGGGCGCCGCGCTCGATCAGAAGCCGCGCGATTTCCCGTAAGGAGTCGCTGGTATCCTCGATTCCGTAGAATGACCCCTCGAAGAACGGAATGCCGTAGCGCTCCTCCATCTTGCGGGCGACATTGATCATCGCCTTGGAGCACACCATCATCGCCGCACGCGCACGGTGCGAATAGGCGACTTCGCGATACTTGCCGTCGCCCGAGATGCAGGCGAAAATGCGAATGCCGAGTTCGTCGAGCAGCGGCTTCACCTGCCATAATTCGCCGGAGAGATTGTACTCCCCGATGATGTTGAGGTCGTAGGGCGTGGTGAAGTCCGGCTCCTGCGTTCCGATCA
The DNA here is from genome assembly GCA_049286845.1 of Bradyrhizobium sp. Taxonomy (GTDB): domain Bacteria; phylum Pseudomonadota; class Alphaproteobacteria; order Rhizobiales; family Xanthobacteraceae; genus Bradyrhizobium. The sequence continues at coordinate 2,241 of JBAQER010000222.1, read as the reverse complement.
CGTGCTCGAGCAGCGCTTCGCCCGCGAGCTTGTTGCCGAGGTTCTTCGGCCCGACGAAGCCCGGCGAATTGACGGGAATGACCGGCTTGCCGAATTTCTGGCTGGCCGCCTTGCAGACCGCGTTGATGTCGTCGCCGATCATGGCGGGAACGCAGGTCTGATAGACGAAGACCGCCGGCGGATCGTACTTTTCGATGATTTCCTTGACCGCCCTGTAGAGCCGCTTCTCGCCGCCAAACACGACGTCGGTCTCGTTGATGTCGGTGGTGAACCCTGTGCGCCAGATATTCGAGCCGGACGATTTGGCGCCGCGGTTGTCCCAGGAGTTTCCTTCGCAGGCGATCGGACCATGGACGAGGTGGGCAACGTCGGTCAGAGGCTGAAGCGCGATCTTGGCGCCATCAAAGGCGCAACCGCCGGCGGCGCCGCCGGGCTGAAGCTGCTTGGTGCAGCCCTTCTTTCGCTCGGCCTCCGATTTATTCGCGTTCTTGCCGCAGCCGGGCTCGTTGAACACATCCTGGATCGTGGCCGACAACGAACTCATTCGTCTCTCCTATCCACAGAACGGCTTGCCCACGCTCCGACAGCGAAAACCTCGCTTTCGGTAAACCCGCCTCGCCGCCGGTCCCAATATACCGGAGCGGCGGCGAGGCAGTTGTCGCGATCATCCCTCAGCGGATGATGTCGAAGCTGTAGTCGGTCTTCGCCGGAACGCTCGTGTTCCTGTCGATCTCGTCAAATATCTTATCGAGGATCCACACCAGCACGTTCATCCCTCCCTGGTAGCCCCAGACCGGATAGCGGTGATGGTGATGACGATCGAAGATCGGGAAACCGATCCGGATCAGCGGCGTGCCGGTATCGCGCTCCAGATATTTGCCGTAGGTGTTTCCGATCAGGAAATCGACCGGCTCGGTGAACAGCAGCGAGCGCATGTGCCAGAGATCCTTGCCCGGATAGACGTGGCAGTTCTGGCCGAACGGCGAACTGTCGAACACCTGCTGGACCTTCTCCGCCCATTGCTTGGTGCCGTTCGTTGCCAGCACATGGGTGGGCTCGGCGCCGAGTTCGAGCAGGAATGCCGCCAACCCGAGGCAAAGATCCGGATCGCCATAGATCGCGAATTTCTTGCCGTGAATATGCGCGCTCGAGTCCGCCATCGCGTCGACCAGCCGTCCGCGCTCGCGGGCCAGTTGTTCCGGGATCTCCTTGCCGGAAATCCGCGACAGCGCCATGATGAAGTCGTCGGTCGCCGACACCCCGATCGGGTGATTGAACGACACAACTTCCTGGCCGTGCCCGGCGATGAACGGCAACGTCTTTTCCGTGGAATAGTGCTGCATCGAGATCGTCGCCTTGGCGTGGATCGCGTTCGCCGCATCCTGCAGCGTGGTGCCGCCGTCATACATGCGAAATTCGCCATCGGTCGGCGTATCGAACACGTCGCTGTTGTCGGCGAGAATCGTGTACTCGATCCCCATCGTCTCGAAGATGCGCTTGACCTCTCGGGTGTTGCCGACGGTGTAGCCGTCGAAGCCGCCGATGAAGTTGATCTTCTCGTTCGGCTGGCGTTCCAGCTTAGGCGCGGTTCCCGCTTTGCCGTCCCAGAAATGCTCGATGATACCCTTCAGCGCATTGTCATAGCCGGTGACATGGCTGCCGACGAACGCCGGCGTATGTGCGAACGGGACGTCGTATTCCGCGGGCACGGAACCCTTCTCTTTCGACGTCTTGATGAAGGCGTTGAGGTCGTCGCCGATCACTTCCGCCATGCAGGTGGTGGAGACGGCGATCATCTTCGGCTTGTACATGCTATAGGTATTGGCGAGGCCGTCGATCATGTTGTTGAGGCCGCCGAACACCGCGGCATCCTCCGTCATCGACGACGAAACACAGGAGCTCGGCTCCTTGAAATGCCGCGACAGATGGCTGCGATAATAGGCGACACAGCCCTGCGAGCCGTGAACGAAGGGAATGGTGCCTTCGAAACCCACCGCGGCGAATACCGCGCCGAGCGGCTGACAGGCCTTGGCCGGATTTACCGTCAAGGCTTCGCGCGCAAAATTCTTCTCGCGATATTCCGGCGTCTTGGCCCATTCGCGGATGCGCTCGACCTCGGCGGGATCGCGGGGGTTCTCGAACATCTTCTTCTTGTTCGCCAGCATCTGCTGGTATTCCGGGCCGCGGAACAGCTCGAAATGGTCGAGCACGTGGTCTGCATTCTGCGTCATGGTGGCACCC
>JBAQER010000221.1:0-1623 GCA_049286845.1 Bradyrhizobium sp. | reverse complement strand
GCCATGGACGGTCCGACCTGCGGTTTCTAATCCGGCTCGATTGGTCGATAAGCCTCATCGCGCCCGCAAGGCCTTGGTCGCGTTTTCATCCACTTGCAGGGTATCGGGATTGATGACCACTTGATAGACCTCTTTGGCCGTGGTGATCGAAACAAGTTCGTTCTCCACGTCCTCGCGCACCATGTCCGGGTCGCGCTCGGCGGGATTACCGACGCCGCCGCCGCCCGACGAATGCTTGACCAGCACATCGCCGGTCTTCACGGGCACGAGCCGGTGCGGTTTGACCCGGATATCCTCGCCATCACGGCGCAGATAGGTGCGAGAGACAGGCGTAGGCTCGCCTCCGCCCGCGCCGAAACCCTGCACGACGTCGCCATCCGAGCTGCCGGTTGCCATCTGGCCATCCGAGCCTTCATTGACGGCTTCCCAATGCACGCCGGGACCGCCGCGCCAGCGTCCCGCTCCGCTGAAGTCAGGCACGAACTCCCATCGAAGTGCGCGCCACGGCACCCGGCCTTCCATTTCCTCGACATTATCGCGATGCGCGGCCCCCATCGCAGTCAACGTACTCACCGCCTGGTAGCCGTCGTAACCCCAGACCGCGCCGGCGCTGCCATCGTAGTCGAAGCACGTGCGGACGTATTTTTCTCCCGTACGCGGGTCCGTGGCGAAGAGGTAGTCGCCGCGATGCTTGCCCCAAGCGGCGACGGCGTGATGGGGCAGGGCTTTCGACAGCGCCTCGATGACGGCTTCCATGATCTGGACACCGACATTGACGGGCGAGGCGCCAACGGTTGCCGGGTACTGGCAGTTCACGACCGAGCCGGGCGGTGCGATGATCTTGAGCGGCTCCATCGTCCCCTGATTATGATAGTCGGCGAGTGCGGGGTCGAAATACAGAATCACGGCGGCGATCGCAATGCCGTAGGTTACAGCATAAACACAATTCACGAACCCTTTGCGCTGGGCGTCGCTCTCGGAGAGGTCGATCGTCATCTCGTCGCCCTGCACCGTGATGCGCACACGCACCCAGACCGGCTCGTCGAGCGTCGTTCCGTCGTCATCGGTCGCCGCCGCGCCAGTATAGACGCCATCGGGAATCTTGCGGATCTCCTCGCGGACGGCGATTTCCGTTCGCCGCACCATTTCTTCGACCGAGGCTATGACCGTGTCCCTGCCGTACATGTCGAGCAGCGCCAGTATTCGCTTCTCGCACATGGTGGTCGCGCCAATCATGGCGTGCAGGTCGACGCGCACGCTGTCCGAGAAGCGCACATTGTTGAGGATGAGATCAATGAGGTCTTTCCTCTCCCGGCCGCGATCAACGACCTTGATCGGAGGAATGATGAGACCTTCGGCGTGGATATCGTAACCGTTGGGGAAATAGCCGCCGGGGAAAGAACCGCCGGTGTCCATCTGATGGCCACGGCAGAGCGTGAAGAACAGCAACTCGCCATTGTAGAAAATCGGCCGGATATAGCCCCAGTCGGGTAAATGAGTGTTGTGCCCGCCGTGATAAGGATCGTTGGTGAGAAACACGTCGCCGGGATTGATGTTGCCGGCGAAGGTCTTGACCAAATCCTGAACCGCGAACGTCGTGCCGAGGAACTGGTTGGGTAATCC
>JBAQER010000220.1:0-2059 GCA_049286845.1 Bradyrhizobium sp. | reverse complement strand
CAGGAAGACGCACTCCTTGAAGCCGTCGATGCTGGTCGGCAGCGGCGAGAAGGTGTTCGTCTCGGTCGCGATCGTGGCTGAGAAAATACGCATGAAGCCTCCTTGTCGGTTCGGCCTTCGCTGTCGGGTTTGCGGCGGATCACGCCGCCGGTGCCACCCAGGTGGTTGTTTCGTCCAGCGGGTAGACGGGGCGCGGCAGGCGCGTCCATTGGAAGGTGTGCAGCGCGGGCGATGTCAGGCCCGGGCAATCGACCTCGACGATGCGTTCCGGCGGGAAGAACTCGTCGAAGCCGGCGCGAAAATGCCCGCGGCTCTTGAGCACCACGGTACGGGCCGCGGCGATATCGACACCGAGGCTTTCGAGTTGCACCGGGTCCAGGCATTGCTGGCGGTTGGAAATGACGACGACGGCGACCCCGCCGATCTGCAGCAGCGCGGACGGTCCCATCGACGCCGTCGTTCCCTTGAGGAGGCCTCGACGTCCGACGATTGCCCCGTCGGAAAGCGCCGCGACGCTCGCCTGCGCCTCGAAGGGCAGCGAGAACGCATTGTCCTCGGCGCTGTTGAAGCGGGCGGCAAAGCGCGCACCCGTACCGAGCCGGTGCGCCTGCGCGGCGAGGGGCGCATCGTTGAACACGCCGATCACCACGCCCTTGGCACCCGCCTCCACCAGCGCGCGCAGCAGCCACGTGGTGTTCCCGCGTCCGCCGCCGCCCGGATTGTCGGCGACGTCCGCCAGCAACACCGGCGCAGCCGCGCGGTTCGCGCCGGTCTCGACCGCGAGCCTCACCGCATCGGCCAGCGGGGTCATCGTCTTCGTGAAGCGCTGCCGCATCGCCCAGGTGCGCTGGCACAGGTCGATTGCCAGGTCGAATGCGGCGCGGCGGTTGCCGTTGCGCGCCGTCACCACGGCGGTATAGCCATTCTTCGGGCAGTCGCTGAAGACGAAGCCCGCCATGATCGAAACGTTCATGATGTCGCCGCCGACCTGCGTTTGCCCGTAACGGATCATCTCGCTGTAGGGGCCGCTGGCGGTGAGCAGCGTGATCGAGGGGGGGGTCAACGGCAGCTTGACCATGGCGACGGCAGTCTTCGCCCCCGCGAGCAGCTCGCGCATGTGCCGGGCCGCCTCGACGCCGCGCTCGCGGATGTCGGTGTGCGGGTTTTCGAGATAGCCGACGAAGACGTCGAGGTTGTCGACCATTTTCCGCGAGACATTGGCGTGCAGATCGAAAACGCCGATCACCGGCACGCCGGGACCGACGCGCTGCCGGATCAGCGCGTAGAGATCACCATCCGGATCATCCGATCCGGTAGTGAGCGCAGCGCCGTGGGAGACGACGAACACGCCGTCCAGCGTGCCGGCGCCTTTCAGTCCGTCGTCGATCTCGGTGAGGAACGCGTCAAAGAATGCCTGCTCTGCCGGTCCACCCGGATGTGCCACGGCAATCCGCAGCGGCACCGGCGTCCACGGTCCGCTGCGGTCCATCTGTTCGAAGAATCCGGGGAGGTCGGGCGTGGTACGGCACGGCCCCGAACGCGCCTGTCGGAGGATCTCCGGGCCGCGGATGTCGACCCTCGCGGCGAAGTTGGCAGCGGTGGTAATTGGCGAGAACCGGTTGCATTCGATCGCAAAGCCGAGGATGGCGATTCGTGGAGAGGGTGACGACATGTCAGGGATTCCTTGATGTAATCGGCAACGCGTCGGCGACGGTCGCGCGCAATCGTTCGAACGGTCCGCCCACCGGCCTGAGGTGACAGGCAACCCAGTGGGCGGGTTTCACCTCTTCGAGTCTGGGCGCCTCGATCCGGCAGCGCTCTTGCGCATAGAGGCAGCGGGTGTGGAAGTGACAGCCCGGCGGCGGCGTCATCGGGCTCGGCACATCGCCTTGCAGGATGATGCGTTCGCGCCGCAGCCCGGGTTCGGGCAGGGGTGCGGCCGCGAGCAGAGCCTCGCTGTAGGGGTGCAGGGTCTGGCCGAACAATTCGGCGTTGCCCGCCAGTTCGACGATCCGGCCGAGATACATGACGGCGATGCGGTGGCCGATGTGTTCGACGA
>JBAQER010000219.1:0-2340 GCA_049286845.1 Bradyrhizobium sp. | reverse complement strand
CTGCAGATCCGGCGCGTTGATGGTCGGGATTGCGACGCGGCCGGGGCCGGTGAGCGAAAGCGCCGCGGCGGCCTTGTCGTTCTCCATGATCTTGGCCATCACGGCCTGGCCTGCGCGCTCGAAGATGGCGCGGTTTTCGATCACGAATTGCTGCGACCTGCGCAGGCCGTCGATGTAACCGTTGATCTCCGGCACCACATAGCGCGCCACCATGTCCCAGCTGCGCCGGGTGTTCTCCGGATTGGCCCAGTCATGCACGAAGCCGATGATGGTGCCGACGCCGCCGGATACTTCCATCAGGTTCTTGATGGTTTTGACCAGATCGTCGGGGGTGCCGATGGTGGAGGCGGCGGCTTCGCCGCCGGCGGTTTTCTCCACGGCGTCCTCGGGCGAGGTGAACGGCATCAGGCCCGGCCGCTGCAGGGTGCGCACATTATACTCGTTGTGCCAGCGCATCAGTCCCGCGCCGGCCTCGCGCTGCGCCTGTTCGCGGGTCTCGGCGATGTGCCAGGACAGCAGCACGCGCCAGTCGGCGCGGTTCACGGTGGTGCCGTGCTTCCTGGCGGCATCTTCGGCAAAGCCCCATTGCGTCCCCAGCGCCATCAGGCCCTGGGTCGACATCGAGCCGAGCGAGATGATGCCGATGCCGTATTTGCCGGCCAGCGTCATGCCGGACGGCGAGATCTGCGAAGCCACCACGAACGGCATCTCTTCCTGCAGGGGCAGGATCTGCAGCGCGGCGTCGTTCATGGTGAACCAGTCGCTCTTCGCCGTAACGCGCTCGCCCTTGAACAGCCGGCGGATCACCGAAATCGCCTCGTCCTGGCGGTCGCGCTGCGTCATCGGATCGATGCCGAGCGTGTGCGCGTCCGACGCCAGCGCGCCCGGTCCGGAGCCGAAGATGGCGCGGCCGCCGGTCATGTGGTCGAGCTGCACCATGCGCTGGGCGACGTTGAAGGGATGGTGATAGGGCAGCGAAACCACGCCGGTGCCGAGCTTGATGCGCTTGGTGCGCTCGCCGGCGGCGGCCAGAAACATTTCCGGCGAGGCGATGGTTTCCCAGCCCGAGGAATGATGCTCGCCGCACCAGAACTCGTCATAGCCGAGCGCGTCGAGCTGCTCGACCAGGTCGAGGTCCCTGCGGAATTGCAGCATCGGATGCTCGCCGATGGGATGATGCGGGGCGAGAAAGGCTCCGAACTTCAGGCGCGCCATGGGGTTTTCTCCGGACTTCATTGTTCTTGGATGCTTGGTTTCAAACTACGGGGCGGGCAATTGCAAGGCAATCGCGTAAAGCCGCCGATCGGGCATGGTTGTCGTGCGTGAAGGGGTGACGTAGCGTCATCCCGGGTCGACATCCCGTCGCCCGGAATTCTCCGGTGGCCTTCGCTCTCGGCTGGGGCGGCCAAAGTTGGGCGGATTGGCTCCCGCGAAGAGGTCTTGGTGACGCGGCAATGAAACTGGCGAAACCCCGCATCGATATCGGCTTTGCGACCAACAACGCGCCGGCCGCGTTGGCGTTCTGGCAGAACGAGATCGGTCTGCCGTTCGACTACACGCAGCCGATCCGCCGCGGCTACAAGCAGCATCGTCACGATCTCTGCGGTTCGATTCTGAAGATCAACCAGGTCTATGAGCCGATTCCCGACAACCCGCCCTCGGGCTATCGCGAGCTTCTGATCGCGCGCGACGGCATCGCCGCGCCGAAGCCGCTGGTCGATCCGGACGGTAACCGCGTCGCGCTGGTGCCGAGGGGAATGTTCGGGATCGAACGCATCGGGATTCGTCTCGGCGTCCGCGACGTCGAGGCGCATCGCCGCTTCTATACGGAGGCGCTCGGCCTGCCGCAGGGTAAATCCGATGGCGCCGGCGGAGCGATGACCTATCTCGCCGGTGACACCGTGCTGATAACGGAGCCCGCCTCCGACGCGCCGCATGATGCGTCCTTCGAAGGCAAGGGATGGCGCTACATCACCTTTCAGGTGTTCGAGGTCGATCGCGAACATGCCTATGTGCTGGCCCATGGCGGCCTGGAGGCCCGCGCGCCGGTGACGCTGGGGACCACGGCCCGCATTTCGATGGTGCGCGATCCCGACGGCAACTGGATCGAACTGTCGCAGCGCGCCTCGATCACCGGTTCATTGGAGCCGGGAATCTCTTGAGTTCCGGGGGTGACATAGTCGCAATCGATTGGTCGAACCGTGCGCCGCGTTTCGGTTTCACCGACGCGCCTAGGCCTCGGGCAGGCTGACTTTCCAGGTCTCCTTGGCGGAAGACAGTGCGATCAGCGTTTCCGTGCGCTCGACACCATCGACGCCTTTCACGGTCTCGGCGAGAAAC
>JBAQER010000218.1:0-3381 GCA_049286845.1 Bradyrhizobium sp. | reverse complement strand
ACTCCAACAAGGTCGCAACCATGGCCTATGCGGCGAGCATGATGACAACGCTGTTGCTTCTGGCGGCAACCGGCTGGTACGCGGCGCGTCACGCCGATCTGATCGCCAAGACCGCGCCTCGCGATATCGGGCGCGAGCTGATTCTCGTTCCCCTGCTGTCGGCGGCAGTATTCGCGGCTTCGATCGGAGTAGCCTTGCTGGATTCCACCGCCGGCCGCTTGATGTGGGTGCTGACGTTTCCCGTCACGCTGTTCGCGGTCTTGAAGCCTCCGCGGATGCCGGACGCATGACGAATCGAACGGTTGCGGCGGTTGATTGCGCTCCAACTTTGCCGGCGTTTGGGTTTGACTCACGTCAATGTCCGGCGACGGCGGCCCGATATCGTTCCAGCTTACCGGCTAAGCTGGCGGCATGAACGAATCACCCGATAAACCGGCCGGCAGCCTGCTCGGGCGTATCTGGAGCCGGCTGGGTCCCGGGCTCGTGACCGGCGCGGCGGACGACGATCCGAGCGGGATCGCCACCCACAGCCAGATCGGCGCGCAGTTCGGCTTCGGGCTGGCGTGGACGTTCGTCCTTAGCTTTCCGCTGATGGTGGTGATCCAGGAGATCGCGGCCCAGATCGGCCGCGTTACCGGGCGCGGCATCGCGCTCAATCTGAAGCGGCATTACCCGCCGTGGCTGTTGCGGCTGGTCGTGACGCTGCTCCTGGTTGCCAACATCATCAACCTCGGCGCCGATCTCGGCGCGATGGGCGCGGCACTTCAGCTGCTGATCGGCGGGCCGGAACACCTTTACACCTTGCTGTTTGGCATCGTCTGCATCGTGCTCGAAGTCTGGCTCAGTTATCCGCGCTATGCGGCGGTCCTGAAATGGACGACGCTTTCGCTGTTCTCCTATGTCGCCGTCGTGTTTGTGGCCGACGTGCCGTGGGCGATCGCGCTCAAGTCGCTGTTGATTCCGACCATCGAGCTCAACGGCGCCTCCGCGATGGCGATGGTGGCGATCCTCGGCACCACCATCAGCCCCTATCTGTTCTTCTGGCAGGCCGGACAGGAAGTCGAGGAGCAGCACCGCCACCACGCCAAACCGCTTTGCGTGGCGCCGAAGACCGCGGGGCCGGAGCTTGCCCGCATCCGCATCGATACCATCACCGGGATGGCGTTCAGTTCGCTGGTGTCGCTGGCGATTGTGTTCGCCACTGCGGCGACGCTGCACGCACACGGAATTACCGATATCGCCACCTCGGCGCAGGCCGCCGAGGCACTGCGCCCGATCGCCGGCGGGTTCGCCTTTGCGCTGTTTGCCATGGGCATTGTCGGCACCGGCCTGTTGGCCGTGCCGGTGCTGGCAGGTTCGGCGGCCTATGCGGTCAGCGAGGTGTTCGGCTGGGCCGAAAGCCTCGACGCCCGGCCCAACGACGCCCGCGCCTTCTATGCGACGATCGCGGTGGCGACATTGCTCGGCGCCGCGCTCAATTTCGTCGGGCTCGATCCGGTGAAGGCGCTGTATTGGGCGGCAGTCGTCAACGGCGTGCTGGCAGCGCCCCTGATGGCGGTGATGATGCTGATCGTCCGCAACCCGCGGGTGATGGGGCGGTTGACGGTATCGCGGTCGATGGCGATCTGGGGCTGGGCTGCGACCGCGGTGATGGCCGCGGCATCGCTGGGGTTTTTTCTGCTGCATTAGAAGGCCGCCATACCCGGCCGTCGCCGCCCTGGACGGTTGCCATCGTACGGCCACAAATTTTCAGGGGATATCAATGGGTTGAGGCTCTTCTAACCCGGTCCCGAGGCCCCGTTCTTGCTTGCCTAGATCACCTGCTTCCTTTATCCGATGGTGTGCCTCGCATGCGAGCGGCCCCGGCCGTGTTTTGGCTGGGGGCGTACGCGCGAGCATGATCCGGAAAAGCGGGATCGGTTTCCTTCGGGACAAGCCGACCTGTTGCCCGGAGATCGTGCTCCAACGAAGCGAGTTGCAGAGGGATAACTTACGAAATGGCCAATGTCGTCGTCGTCGGCGCCCAATGGGGTGACGAAGGGAAGGGCAAGATTGTCGACTGGTTGTCGGAGCAGGCCGATATCGTCGTGCGCTTCCAGGGCGGCCACAATGCCGGCCATACCCTCGTCATCAACGGCGTCACCTACAAGCTGGCGCTGTTGCCCTCCGGCGTGCTGCGGCCGTCGAAGCTCGCGGTGATCGGTAACGGCGTGGTGGTGGACCCGCAAGCCTTCCTCGATGAAATCGTAAAACTGCGGGGCCAGGGCGTCGCCATCAGTCCGGAAAATCTGCGCGTCGCCGAAAACGTCACGCTGATCCTGCCCCTGCATCGCGAACTCGATGCGCTTCGGGAATCGTCCAACGCAATCACGGCGATCGGCACCACGCGTCGCGGCATCGGTCCGGCCTATGAAGACAAGGTCGGCCGCCGCGCCATCCGGCTGATGGACCTCGCCGACCTCGACACGCTGCCGCACAAGATCGACCGGCTCTTGGCGCATCACAACGCGCTGCGCCGCGGGCTCAAGCTGGACGAGATCGATGGCGCGGGAATCCTGAAGGAGTTGACCGCGCTGGCGCCGCAGCTTCTGCCTTACGCCGAGACGGTGTGGCGGCTGCTCGATCAGAAGCGCCGCGAGGGCAAGCGCATCCTGTTCGAGGGCGCGCAGGGCGCGCTCCTGGACGTGGATCACGGCACCTACCCCTATGTCACCTCGTCCAACACCGTGGCCGCACAGGCGGCGACCGGCACCGGCATGGGGCCATCGGCGGTCGGCTATGTCCTGGGGATCTGCAAGGCCTATACGACCCGGGTCGGGCAGGGGCCGTTCCCGACCGAACTCGACAACGAGATCGGCCGCAAGATCGGCGAGCGCGGCCGGGAATTCGGCACCAATACCGGCCGGCCGCGGCGCTGCGGCTGGTTCGATGCCATGCTGGTGCGCCAGACCGTGCGGACCTGCGGCATCAATGGGCTGGCGCTGACCAAGCTGGATATTCTCGACGGTTTCGACTCGATCGAGGTCTGCACCGGCTACATGCTTGATGGTAAGGAGATCGACCATCTGCCGGCTGGCGAGGGCGCCCAGGCCCGGGTGGTTCCGGTCTACGAGACCATCGAAGGCTGGAAGGAGCCGACCGCCAATGCCCGCTCTTGGGCGGATTTGCCGGCCCAGGCCATCAAATATGTTCGCCGGGTCGAGGAATTGGTAGGTTGTCCAATCGCCTTGCTTTCCACCAGCCCGGAACGCGAAGATACTATTCTGGTACAGAACCCGTTCGAGGCTTAACGAGATATTACCGGGAAGTCCGCATTGTTGAGTACAAATGGCTGATTACTACCCGCTGATCGCCCGCGCCATTGCCGGACTGGATCCCAGT
>JBAQER010000217.1:0-3671 GCA_049286845.1 Bradyrhizobium sp. | reverse complement strand
GCATGGTGATGGCGCCGCCGAGCACCGGCAGCGAGAGCAGCAGCAGGAAGGCGGTCACCAGCACCGACCAGACGAAGAGCGGCATCTTGTGCAGCGTCATGCCCGGCGCGCGCATGTTGAAGATCGTGGTGATGAAGTTGATGGCGCCGAGGATCGAGGAGGCGCCGGCGAGATGGAGCGAGAAGATCGCCATATCGACCGCCGGGCCGGGGTGTCCGAGGCCGCTCGATAGCGGCGGGTAGAGCGTCCATCCGGTTCCCGCCCCGCCGACGAAGGCCGAGCCCAGCAGCAGCCCGAAGGACGGGATCAGCAGCCAGAAGCTGATGTTGTTCATGCGCGGGAAGGCCATGTCCGGCGCGCCGATCATCAGCGGCACCATCCAGTTCCCGAACCCGCCGATGAAGGCCGGCATGATCATGAAAAACACCATGATCAGGCCGTGAGCGGTGACGAACACGTTGAAGGTGTGGCTCTCGTGGAAGATCTGGACGCCGGGATACATCAGCTCGATGCGCATCATGATCGACATCAACCCGCCGATCACGCCCGCGACGATCGCGAACACCAGGTACATCGTGCCGATGTCCTTGTGGTTGGTCGAATAGACGAAGCGCCGCCATCCGGTCGGATGGTCGTGCGCGTGATCGTCATGCGCGTGTCCCTGGGCGTGATCTTGATGAGCCGATGTTGCTGTTGCCATTTTCAAATCCTGCCTTGCAGTCCTTTGCGGACCTCGCGGTCCCGTCGCCCTTGTCCCGTTAGCGGAGCCTGAAGCCCGAAAGCCTACTGCGCCGCCGTGCCCACTGAGGCGAACGAATTCGCCGGGTTGGTCGCAAACTTCTTCTTCGCGGTCTCAACCCAGGCCGCAAATTCCTGATCGCTCACCACCCGCACCGCGATCGGCATGAAGGCGTGATCCTTGCCGCACAGTTCCGAGCACTGACCGTAGAACGTGCCTACCTTGGTGGCCTTGAACCATGTCTCGTTGAGACGGCCGGGGATCGAGTCGATCTTGATGCCGAAGGCCGGCACCGCGAAGGCATGGATGACGTCGGCACCCGTGGTCTGGATCCGGATCACCTTGTTCACCGGCACGACCATCTCGTTGTCGACGCCGAGCAGCCGGGGCTTCTTGTCCTGCGCCAGCAGCGAATCGAATTCGAACTTGCCGTTATCGGGATAGGCGTAGCTCCAGTACCACTGCTTGCCGGTGACCTTGACGGTCAAATCGGCCTTCGGAATATCGAGCTGCTGGAACAACAGCCGGAACGACGGCACCGCGATGCCGACCAGGATCAGCACCGGAATCAGCGTCCACGCCACTTCGATCAGGGTGTTGTGGGTGGTCCTCGAGGGGACCGGATTGGCCTTGGCGTTGAACTTCACGACGACGATGATCAGCAGCACCAGAACGAACAGCGTGATGATGGTGATGAGCCAGAACAGGAAGTTATGGAACCAGGTGATATTGTCCATCACCGGCGTGGCCGATTCCTGCAGCGTGACTTCCCACGGCACGGGCTGACCCAATTCGGCGAATGCCGCCCCGCCGGCCGCCAGCGCAACGCCTGCCACCGTTAATCCCAGCAACCGCCGGCCAATCTGGCCCTTCGACATCTTCATGCCGCTCGCGCTCCCTTGATAAATCCCCAAAGCATTCCGCCGGATGGCGGGAAATGCTGCACGATCCGCCCCCTGACAAACGGCCTTGGGAGGTACTTTAGAAGTACCGGGGCCAGATCGCTAGAACGCGTCGAAATCCAGCCTCTCAAACCATAATTCTCAGCCTCTCGCAATGCAGTTGCGAGGCATCACCAGCGATTCTGACGACGTCGCATTTTCCCGTGAAATCAGGCCAAAGTCCCATTTTTGCACCCCGACGGCGCTTGACAGCGGGATTGCCCGATGTAGGCACAGACGGGATGCTCCACAGAAACCTGATTCGCGGCCTCGGAGCGGCCTGTCCCGGCACAGAGGCCTCGAAGATCGCCTTTAAGGCGCCGTCATTGCCGTATCAGTCCATGGCTCGGACCGAGCCTTAAGGGAAACAAGGGATTGACCCGGATGGGGCTTTCGAAACACAGGGCGAGAAGCGCGGCACGCTTCGGCAATATATTTCCGGCCGCCTTCAGCGGGCTGGGCGCCGCAGGCCTCGCCGCCGCACTTCTGCTCGGCCTGACTGCAGCCGCCAGCGCGCAAGGCGCGGTGCGCTCGGTCCATGGCGACTGGCAGATCCGCTGCGACACCCCGCCGGGCGCGCAAGGCGAGCAATGCGCCCTGATCCAGAGCGTGGTGGCGGAAGACCGCTCCAATGCCGGCCTCACCGTGATCGTGCTGAAAACCGCCGACCAGAAGAGCAAGCTGATGCGGGTGGTGGCGCCGCTCGGCGTGCTCTTGCCCTCCGGCCTCGGCCTCAAACTCGACAATGTCGACGTCGGCCGCGCCGGTTTTGTCCGCTGCCTGCCCAATGGCTGCGTCGCCGAGGTGGTGATGGACGACAAGCTGCTCGGCCAACTCCGCACCGCCAAGACCGCAACCTTCATTATCTTCGAGACCCCGGAAGAGGGGATCGGATTCCCGCTCAGCTTGAACGGGATCGGCGAGGGCTACGACAAGTTGCCCTGAGGCCCGTGCTCACTGCGTGAGCACCTCCGGATAGAGCGCCTTCCAGAATTTGCAGTTATGGGCGTTGCTCGCGTTGAAGTAGCCAAGCTTCCGCGGGGCGAGATTCATCACCATGAAGTCGGCCCTGAACGGATGCCAGGCCGGCGATCGGGGCGCTCTTGGCTCTCCGGTTTTTGCAAAGCTGGTCCAGTAGGCCAGCATCCGGTCGGCCAGTTTCTGCGAGGCCGGCTTCAAGTCCGGTCCGGCGATCTTGGTCGTGTTGTCGAAATGCGGGAATTGATAGGGCAATTCCGAGGAATGAACCGCCCCCATCTCGAAGCCCGGATCCTTGGTGACCGGCGGCGCGTCGCGGTCGCCGAACACGAAGGCGTAGACAGGAGCCGACTTCCTGATCAGCTTGGACGTTTCGAGATAGATGCAGTTGTTGATGCCGACGTCGGAGCGGAAATCGGACCAGACCGTGCCGAGCGCCGTCGGGGCCGACGAATAGCTGCTCAGCGGATACTTCTTGACCACGCTGTCGGCATTCTTGCCGTAGGTATCCTTCAGGAGCGCGGGATAATTGTCCTTGGTGATCGACTGGCCGCCCTGGACGGCATAGGCGACGTAAAGCCTGAGTTCGTCTCGGGTGCCGCCCATGATCATCGGTACCTTGACGAATTTTCCGGCCTTGAGAGCCTGCGCCCCCGGCAGCGGTAAGGTCTTGGTGCCGGTCACGGGCAGGAAGGTGACGATGCTGGAGCCCGCCACGGTCGCGGCGGCGGCAAGCAGCTCCTTGACCGGTTTGCCGCGAAGACACGTCAGCGCGGCCGCGTCATCGCTGCAGCCAACCAGCACTGCGATCTTCTGCCCGGTCTTGCTGCCTTGCTCGACGGTCGGCAGCGGCGTGGCGCAGCCGGCGCTCTGGACGATCGCCTTCTGGAACAGGCCCGCGGTCTCGTCCGGCGCCAGGATGTGCATGCACACGCCGGCCGCGCCCGCTGATTCGCCGGCCACCGTGACGTTTTCCGGATCGCCGCCAACGGCGGCGATGTTCTGCTTCACCC
>JBAQER010000216.1:0-4542 GCA_049286845.1 Bradyrhizobium sp. | reverse complement strand
ACGAGTAAAAGAACTGGCCTTGACCGCTCTCCTGCCGCCCTAACATCCGCTGCTCCCGCAAATGCCGTCTTGAATCAACGGAATCACGGTTCGCGAGTCGTCTCAACAGCTGTTTTGCAACACTATCCCCCTCACGAGCGGACATCGACTAGCACGGACGCGATGTCCGAAAAGTGCCGATAAGCGACATCCGCCGCCACTCGATGACCTCGTTGGCGGGTCCATTCGAGCTTGCATGAGGCTCCCTCCTGGAGTGTTCACCCCGCCGTGCATTGAACAGACCGGCCCTTCGTACGAAGCTCCTCCGTGGTTTGCTTGGTCACCTCTAACCTGCCGTTCGACGAATGGACCAGCGTGTTCGGTTCCGAGCGGCTGACCGGCGCCCCAGTCCCTTCGTAAATCAGACCCGGACGTATTGTTGATGCAATCGGCCGAGGATTAGTCACCTCCCGAGCGGGAAGGTGCTGCCGCCCAACCCGCCGGCCCTCGTTGACGAACCACCACCGCGCGCCGCCGGGAGCGGAAACATGATATGGTTCACTCCACAGAAGATTGGAAAAGTCCCTTCCCTATGACCTCACAAGCCATGCTGCCCGCCTCGCTCCTGCGCCCGCGCTATTTCATCATGGCGGTAGCCGAACGATGACGAAAGCATAGAGCAGTTTGAGCGCCGCATGCTCCGCTTCAAGCCGGATCTTCGACCTGAACGACGAGACCAATATGGCTAGAACGAAACGCAGCAGCCCGATCATCCGCCAGCTTATGCGATTCCGTCACTTCAACAACGTGGATAGGGTTCTCGGTACACACGGTTGTCCGCTCAATGGGCTGAAACGGAGCGACTTCTATTGCGCTCAGTCAAAGATACGGCAACAGAAGTCGCGTGGCCGCGTCGCGCAATTGGGTCCATCGGGGCCGGGAGTCGAGTTCGTCCGGGCTGAGCTTGCGGCTTTGTGAAATTTTCTGCTCGATCAGAGCATCGACATTCGCGGTCACCGCGCGATCGTAACATTCCAGGTCGAACTCGAAATTGAGCCGTAAGCTCCGCGTGTCCCAGTTTGAGCTTCCGATTAGGCACCATTGCCCATCCACCGTCATGAGCTTGGCATGGTTGAAGGGCGATGGTGTGAAATAGACAGTGGCGAGCACATCCTTGAAAAAGCGCAGATGCGCCAGCATCGCCCAATCCATGAAGAAGTAGTCGCATCGCTGCGGAATCAGAATCTCGA
This sequence comes from Bradyrhizobium sp., assembly GCA_049286845.1. Taxonomy (GTDB): domain Bacteria; phylum Pseudomonadota; class Alphaproteobacteria; order Rhizobiales; family Xanthobacteraceae; genus Bradyrhizobium. The sequence goes on along the minus strand of JBAQER010000216.1, from coordinate 3,313 downwards.
TGGAAACCCCGCGCAGACCCGCCTGTGCGATGGCGAACTGGAGACGCCGGTCGGGAAGAAAATAGGGCGTGACGATACGAACCCGATTTTGTGCCTGGGCAAGGGCCGCGCCGAGGATCGTCTCCAGCTTGTACATATCCGCATCCGGTCCCGAATGGATGCCGCGGGCGGAGACCAATCCTGCGGAGTCGATAGGGGGCCACCAGGCATCCTTGTCCAGCACCTCATCCGTCGTAAACGACCAGTCTCGCGCAAAGGTGTCCATGAGCTGCCGAGTGACCGGACCCTCCACCCGGACCTGCACACCATCGACATAGTCTTTCGGTGCGCGCCAGCGTGAGTGGTCCGCTCCGATGTTCAATCCGCCGGTGAATCCCACCATCCCGTCGACGATCAGGAGCTTCTTATGGTTGCGCATATTGAGGAAAGGCATGCGCCAGGGCACCCAAGTATGGAGGAAACGAGCGGTGGGGATCCCGGCGGCTTCCAGATCGCGCAACGGCGACGATAGAATATAGCCGCTGCCGACGCCGTCAATTAGCACACGCACCTCAACGCCGCGCTTTTGCGCGTCGATCAGTGCACCGATGAAGGAGCGCCCAACCGAGTCATCGCGGAAGATGTAAGAGCCGAGCGCGACGCTGTGGCGGGCATTGCGGATGGCGGCCAGCATCGACGGATACGCTTCATCGCCGCCCCGTAAGACCGAAACGGCATTACCGGCGATCAGCGGGCTTTCGGTCACGCGCTGGACGATGGCGGAAAGGGCGGCGATGTTCGGCGGCACCGGCGGCCGCGCATCGGGGCCGGTAACGCTTCCACGCTCGTGCTCGAGCTTCGCAAAGTGCAAGGCCCGGCGCGTCACGCGATTGATGCCGAAGACGAAATAGAGTAGCGCGCCAAAAACTGGGGACAGCCAGGCGACCGCGATCCAGCCCAGCGCGGCGCGGACGTCGCTCTTCGTCAGCAGCACGTGGGCCGTGACGGTGCCCGCGAGGAGCACATAGATCATTATAAGCAGAAACTGCACTAACTCGGATGCCCGTTCGATGGCCACTCGGCAGTGTTCCAGCTCGGTGTGCCGGTTGCCCAAACCTTCGCTAGGGATGGGCATGTAATATTCTAGCGCCAACCTTGGCTGGTGTCGCGTATGCGGTTGGATTCTTTCGTCTCTGGCGGCCTTGAATCGCTCATCCCTCTCACTAAATATAGCCGCGATTCCCCTTTTAGAGCGACTGCAGTCTTCGTGCCGGCGGGGCGCCGCGGAAACACCGCCTGACTTCGAGTGTCATTCGGGAGACTGGGATACTTGGGAACTGAAGAGCGCCAGTCGGGAATAGAAACTTGAAAGTCATAAGCTGGAACTTGCTGCGTTTGACTGGCGCGGGGGTAGAGGATGTAGCCGCTCTCGTCGAACGACATCATCCCGACCTTCTCTTCTTGCAGGAAGCGATCGAGGAAATGGCGGATCTACCGGCCCTGGTCGGCGGATATTTTTTCCGCGAACCAATGGAAGGCCGCATTTACGGTCTGGCTGTGTGGAGCCCGCATCCATTGCTGCGGCCTTATGCGCTACGCCTGCCGGTTTCGCAGGTGCCCGGTCGCGTGCCGCCTCGCGTCGCACAAATCGTGCAGCTGGGTGACGTGACTTTCGCCAACGTGCATCTTTCGCACGGCCAGTTCCTGAACCGGTGGCAACTGGTGCACATCGCAAATGCCCTCGACGGTCCGGCGGCCATTGTCGGCGACTACAACGCGGTCGGGCCGATCAGGCTTGCCGGCTTCAAGGATGTCGGGCCGCGCCAATCCACACACAGTCCGAACGACATCATTTCCTTCCGCCTCGATCGTTGTATGGCGCGAGGTTTACGCTGTTCCTATGCTCGGGTGCTGGCGCGCGGGTCTTCCGACCATCATCCGATCTCGCTCAAGCTACATACCTTGCCGGGCGTTCAGGTCTCGGACGGACCCGTCACGGCACACGTTCGGCGCCCCATGCTGCGCGTGAGCGTGGAAAGATGGCTTCGGGTGGTGCGCGAAGCACCCGCCCGCATTCGCGTTAGGGCGAAAGGAAATCACATACGTAACCTTGTCCAGCCGCCACCCTCTTTGCACTGCGACCTCTGCACTGGCGAACTGCGGCTCAAACTGATTGAGCCAGCCGACTCGGTCTTTGATTTGGATGCCGAGATATTCGTCTGCGCAAGGTGCGGACATGAGCAGTCGCACGTGGTGATTCACGACCATACCGCGCCGCATCATGCTCGCCGCAGATCATCTGTTCGATGAACCCCCAGAGCCTGATGGCGAACCGGCGCGTTCACTAAACCGGCAGCAGCTCAAGTGACATCTACAGACATGAGCTTTCAGCTACGGTAATGCAGGCTCCCGGGAGAGTATGGTTCTCGGAGCGCCAAGCCTGCCGGATCGTCGAGCAGCACCGCGGGTCACAGCGGTACACCACCATCGTTCGAGCTGACGAGGATGCGCTGACGAGAGCGATTGTCTCTCTTGCATGCCAATACAGACGATACCGCTAACGTAACAGGGAAACGCATCTGAACGCTTGTTTACATGGCAGCAAATTCGCAGCGCGTCATACAGCCAATCCATTTATTTATAGTCTGCGGAAGTGCAATGCCTTAACTGTTGATTTCGATCAACGTGGTGCGCGTAAGCGGTCCTATAAAATAGGCTTTTTTCAACAATGGAGCTGACCATGAGCGAGGTCTTGCTGCGTCGAATTATCCTTGATGAACTGGAATACGAACCCAGCGTGGATGCCACTCATATCGGAGTTGCTGTCGACAAGGGTATCGTGACCTTGACCGGACATGTCGCCAGCTTCGCAGAGAAGCAGGCGGCGATAACAGCCGTACGACGGCTTAACGGCGTTCGCGCGATCGCTGATGAAATCGAGGTGCGTTATCCATTCGAGAAAAAGATTTCTGATGATGAGGTCGCCAAACGAGTCGTCGACATTCTAGGCTGGGATAGTGTTATCCTTGATCGGGCGATCCAGGTACTTGTGCGAAATGGTTGGGTGACGTTAACGGGTGACGTCGATTGGCATTTTCAGAAACAATCCGCGGAAGACGACATTCGAAAGCTCTCCGGCGTCCATGGAATTATAAATAATATTGATATCAAACCTCGTGTGCAAGCAATGGACGTGAAGAAGAAAATTGAAGACGCGCTGCGGCGACGTCTGGAAGGAGAAATAAAGGGAATACGCATCACGGTTCAGGGAGGCAACAAGGTTCTTCTGGAAGGCTTTGTCGATAGTTGGGATGAGCGGCATGCTGTTGAGCTC